>CALKWS010000192.1 GCA_938004115.1 uncultured Ruaniaceae bacterium | reverse complement strand
CGGCCTGAACGAGGACGTCGTTCGTGACATCTCCCGGTTGAAGGACGAGCCGGAGTGGATGCTCAAGCGGCGGCTGCGTGCGCTGAAACTGTTCGACAAGAAGCCGATGCCCGAGTGGGGCGCGGACCTGTCCGGCATCGACTTCGATGCGATCAAGTACTTCGTGCGGTCCACCGAGAAGCAGGCCACCACCTGGGAGGAGCTGCCCGAGGACATCAAGAACACCTACGACAAGCTCGGCATCCCCGAGGCGGAGAAGCAGCGGCTGGTCGCCGGTGTGGCCGCCCAGTACGAGTCCGAGGTGGTCTACCACCAGATCAACGAGGAACTGGAGCGCCAGGGTGTCATCTTCATGGACACCGACACCGCGCTGAAGGAGCACCCGGAGTTCTTCGAGGAGTACTTCGGCACCGTCATCCCCTCCGGTGACAACAAGTTCGCCGCGCTGAACACCTCGGTGTGGTCCGGTGGATCCTTCGTGTACGTCCCGCCCGGCGTGCACGTGGAGATCCCGCTGCAGGCCTACTTCCGCATCAACACCGAGAACATGGGCCAGTTCGAGCGGACGCTGATCATCGCCGACGAGGGCTCCTACGTGCACTACGTCGAGGGCTGCACCGCCCCGATCTACAAGACCGACTCCCTGCACTCGGCGGTGGTGGAGATCGTGGTGAAGAAGGACGCCCGCGTGCGCTACACCACGATCCAGAACTGGTCCACGAACGTGTACAACCTGGTCACCAAGCGGGCCACCGTGGCGGCCGGCGGCAACATGGAGTGGGTCGACGGCAACATCGGGTCCAAGGCCACGATGAAGTACCCGGCGATCTACCTCATGGGTGAGCACGCCCGCGGGGAGACGCTGTCCGCGGCGTTCTCCGGTGCCGGCCAGCACCAGGACACCGGCGCCAAGATGGTGCACATGGCCCCGCACACCTCCTCCTCGGTGGTGTCCAAGTCGGTCTCCCGCGGCGGCGGCCGGTCCTCCTACCGCGGGCTGGTGCAGGTGCTCGAGGGCGCTGCACACTCCAAGTCCACCGTGCTGTGCGACGCACTGCTGGTGGACACCATCTCCCGCACCGACACCTACCCCTACGTGGACGTCCGCGTCGATGACGTGGAGATGGGACACGAGGCGACCGTGTCGAAGGTGAGCGAGGACCAGTTGTTCTACCTGATGTCCCGCGGCCTGACGGAGTTCGAGGCGATGGCGATGATCGTGCGCGGCTTCATCGAGCCGATCGCACGGGAGCTGCCGATGGAGTACGCCCTGGAACTGAACCGGCTCATCGAACTGCAGATGGAAGGATCCGTCGGCTGATGAGCAGTGCCGTCCAGTCCACCTCTGCACCAGACAAGGAATCCATGAAGACCGATCACTCCACCGCCGTCGCCGACGGCGCCCACACCCACGGCGGTCCGGAGCCCGCCGGCCAACGGTTCACCTCCTTCGACCTCACCGACTTCCCGGTCCCCACCGGCCGGGAGGAGGAGTGGCGCTTCTCCCCGGTGGACCGCTTCCAGAAGTTCTTCGCCGACGAGTTGCCCGGGGACGCCCCGACCGTGGTGGTGGACGCCGCCGAGGGTGTGCGCAGCGAGCAGGTCGGCCGCGACGACGAGCGCCTGGGCCAGATCGGTGCGCCGACCGACCGGGTCTCCGCCGCCGCCTGGAACGCGTTCACCGAGGCCACGGTGATCACCGTGGGCAAGAACGCCACCCCGGCCCAGCCCACCTCGGTGGCGCTGACCGGCGCGGGCAACACCGACCCGGCCGCCCAGCACGTGCTGATCGTCGCCGAGGAGCACTCCGAGGCCACCGTGATCCTGAACCACTTCGGCTCGGCCCAACTGGCCCAGACCGTGGAGATCGACGTCCGCGAGGGCGCCCGGCTCACCGTGGTCAGCCTGCAGGAGTGGGAACCGGGCAGTGTGCACCTGGGTGCCCACCGCTCCCGGGTGGGCCGCAACGCCAAACTCAAGCACGTCGTCGTCACCCTCGGCGGGGACGTGGTGCGGTTGACACCGGATGTGGCGCTCACCGAGCCGGGGGGCGAGGTGGAGAAGGTCGGTATGTACTTCACCGACGGGCACCAGCACCAGGAACACCGGATGCTGGTGGACCACCGGGCCCCCAACTGCATCTCCCGCGTCACCTACAAGGGTGCGCTGCAGGGTAAGGACGCGCACGCGGTCTGGATCGGCGACGTCGTCATCCGTGCCGAGGCCGAAGGCACCGACACCTATGAACTGAACCGCAACCTGGTGCTCACCGAGGGCGCCCGGGCGGACTCGGTGCCGAACCTGGAGATCGAGACCGGTGAGATCGAGGGCGCGGGCCACGCCAGCGCCACCGGCCGGTTCGACGACGAGCAGCTCTTCTACCTGCGCGCCCGCGGCATCCCCGAGATCGAGGCCCGCCGGTTGGTGGTGATCGGCTTCTTCGCCGAACTCATCAACCAGATCGACGTGCCCTCGGTCACCGACCGGCTCACCGCGGCGATCGAGGAGGAGATCCGGCAGTACGAATCGATCTCCTCATGACCGCCCAGTACGTGTGCGACACCGGCGACCTGGAACCCGGTGAAGCGATGCGCGCCGACCTGGAGGACGTCGACGGACGTCCGGTGCCGGTCGCGATCGTGCGTGATGAGGACGGTGACTACCACGCGATCTCCGACATCTGCTCCCACGGGCAGGTGAACCTCTCCGACGGGGAGGTGGAGGACGCCACGATCGAGTGCTGGCTGCACGGGTCGACCTTCGACCTGCGCTCCGGCAAACCCCTGAGCCTGCCCGCAACCCAGCCGGTGCCGGTCTATGCCGTCTCGGTCGAGGGGGACAACGTCCTCGTCGATATCGATGTGACCGTCGGCGCCAGCGCCTGACCCGACCAACCAAGGAAGAGAAGAAACCCACAGATGTCCAAACTCGAGATCAAGAACCTGCACGTGAGCGTCGGCACCCAGGACGGCCCCAAGCCGATCCTCAAGGGTGTGGACCTGACCGTCAACAGCGGCGAGATCCACGCGATCATGGGCCCCAACGGGTCGGGGAAGTCCACCCTGGCCTACGCGGTGGCCGGCCACCCCAACTACGAGGTCACCGACGGCGAGGTGCTGCTGGACGGTGAGGACGTGCTGGAGATGGAGGTCGATGAACGGGCCCGTGCCGGTCTGTTCCTGGCGATGCAGTACCCGGTGGAGGTCGCCGGGGTGTCGGTGTCGAACTTCCTGCGTACCGCCAAGACCGCGATCGACGGCGAGGCCCCGCCGCTGCGCACCTGGATGCAGGAGATGAACGCAGCGATGAAGAACCTGCAGATGGGTTCGGACTTCGCCCAGCGGGACGTCAACACCGGGTTCTCCGGTGGGGAGAAGAAGCGGCACGAGATCCTGCAGATGCAGTTGCTCAAGCCGCGGATCGCCATCCTGGACGAGACCGACTCCGGGCTGGACGTGGACGCGCTGCGGATCGTCGGTGAGGGTGTGAACCAGGCCCAGGCGGAGACCAACACCGGGATCGTGCTGATCACCCACTACACCCGGGTGCTGCAGCACATCAAGCCGCACTTCGTGCACGTGTTCGTGGACGGTCGGATCGCCGAGGAAGGTGGCCCGGAACTGGCCGCCCAGCTCGAGGCCGAGGGTTACGCCAAGTACACCACCGCAGCCGCCTGAGCCGAGCACACGCGATGCGGCCCGGGCCGCGGGAAGGACGCAGATGAACGCACCGGTCAGCACCCCTCCGGCAGCGCTGAGCGCCGCCGAACTGGCGGCCGTGCGCGCCGATTTCCCGATCCTGGGCCGCACCGTGCGCGAGGGCCGGCCGCTGATCTACCTGGACACCGCGGCCACCTCGCAGAAGCCGCAGTGCGTCATCGACGCCGAGGTTGAGTACAACACCACCAGGAACGCCGCGGTGCACCGCGGCGCGCACGCGCTGGCCGAGGAGGCTACCGAGGCCTTCGAACAGGCACGCAGCGCCGTCGCCGCGTTCGTGGGAGCCGGCGACGACGAGATCGTGTGGACGAAGAACGCCACCGAGGGCCTGAACCTGGTGGCGTACGCGATGTCCAATGCCGCCGCCGGCCGCGGGGGAGCCGCGGCCCGCGCGCTGGCTGTGGGACCCGGTGACGAGATCGTGGTCACCGAGGCCGAGCATCACGCCAACCTGGTGCCCTGGCAGGAGTTGTGCGCCCGCACCGGGGCCACGCTGCGCTGGATCGGCGTGGAGGACGACGGACGACTCGACCTCAGCGACCTGGCGGTGATCGGCCCGGCGACGAAGGTGGTGGCCTTCACCCACGCCTCCAACGTCTCCGGCGCGATCTCACCGGTGGACCAGATCGTCGCGGCAGCCAAGCAGGTCGGGGCGCTGACCGTGCTCGATGCGTGCCAGTCCGCCGCGCACCTGCCGCTGGACCTGCGCGCACTCGACGTGGACTTCGCGGTGTTCTCCGGACACAAGATGCTCGGCCCCACCGGGATCGGGGCGCTCTACGGACGCCGGGAACTGCTGGAGGCCATGCCCCCGGTGCTCACCGGCGGGTCGATGGTGGAGGTGGTCACGATGACCGAGACCACCTACATGCCGCCACCGCAACGGTTCGAGGCCGGCACCCAGATGGTCGCCCAGGCCGCCGGGCTGCGCACCGCCGTGGGCTACCTGAGCGAACTCGGGATGGACGCCCTCGCCGCCCACGAGGCCGCCCTGACCGACCACCTGCTGCAGGCCGTCGGGCAGATCGACGGGGTGCGGGTGCTGGGCCCCGCAGAGCCCGCCGACCGGATCGCCGTGGTCGCCTTCGCCGTCGAGGGGGTCCATCCCCACGATGTGGGGCAGGTGCTCGACGACGCCGGGATCGCGGTCCGGGTGGGGCACCACTGCGCCCAGCCACTGCACCGCAGACTCGGGGTGCACGCCTCTGCGCGCGCCTCGGCCGGGATCTACACCACCCACGAGGAGATCGACGCCTTCGCCGCCGAACTGGCGAAGGTGCGGGACTTCTTCCGGGGGGCGGCATGAGCGACCTGAGCCAGTTGTACCAACAGGTGATCCTGGACCACGCCAAGCAGCGGCACGGCCACGGGCTGCAGCCGAGCGCGGACGGGGAGTCCTTCCAGGTGAACCCCACCTGCGGGGACGAGGTCCGGTTGCAGGTGCACCTGGACACCACCGCCGCCGCCCCGAGGATCAGTCACGTCACCTGGGAGGGCGTGGGCTGCTCGATCTCCCAGGCCTCCACCTCGGTGCTCAGCGAACTGATCGCCGACGTGGACGTCCCCCGGGCCGATGAGATCACCGAGACCTTCCGTGCGCTGATGTCCGGCCGGGGCAAACCGCTGGAGCCGGAGCAGGAGGAACTGCTGGGCGATGCCGGAGCCTTCATCGGGGTGGCGCGTTATCCCGCCCGGATCAAGTGCGCGCTGCTGGGCTGGATGGCTCTGCGGGACGCCGTGGCCCAAGCGGTGGTTGCACCGCCCGGAACGGGCACCGACACTAGGAGTACGCCATGACAGAGGAAACCATGACCGACATTCAGATCGAGAACGAGTACCAGCCGCCCGCAGCCGCCCCCACCGCTGCCGACGTGGAGGAGGCGCTGCGCGATGTGATCGACCCGGAACTGGGCATCAACATCGTGGACCTGGGCCTGGTGTACGGCGTGAGCCTGGACCAGAACAACCAGGCGATCATCGACATGACGCTGACCTCGGCGGCCTGCCCGCTGACCGACGTGATCGAGGACCAGGCCGCCCAGGTGCTGGAAGGCATCACCGCCGGCGTGCGCATCAACTGGGTGTGGATGCCGCCGTGGGGCCCGGACAAGATCACCGCGGAGGGACGCGAGCAACTGCGCGCGCTGGGCTTCAACGTCTGAGTCCCGGCCCACTGACCCGGGCCCAGGATCGGTCAGCCGCGCGGGCGTCTCGGCGGGCGCCGCTGACCGCGTAACAACCCGGGCGCCAGCCGGTGCACGACGGCCGCGATCACGGCGACCAGCACGCACTGGAGCACGTCGAACGGGAGCCGCGCGGCCATGGTGGCGAACAGCGCCCAGCCGTCCACGTCCGCCCTGGCGCTCAGCGTCCACCAACCACCGGCGTAGACGATCGCGACCCCGGTCAGCGCCGCCACGAAGAACCAGCCGAAGAAGTACCAGGAGGCGGTCACCGGCGAACGCAGCCACGCGTGCCGCGCGCTGATCGCCCCGGTCACCAGGGCTGCCACCGGCAGGCTCAGCAACACCCCCGCCCATGGACCGTCCAGGTAGGCACCCACGCCCTGGTCGCTGACCGCCGCGCCGATCAGGCCCAGCACCAGGTACAGGCCGACGGCCAGCAGACCGCGCAAGGGTCCCAGCACCGTGCCGGTCAGCAGCACCGCGCCCATGAACAGCCACAGCGGGGCGGTCAGGACCCCGACCTCCCACTGCACCTGGGCCGCCACCGCGATCACCACCGCCGCCAGGGCGGTGGCGGCCACCCCGGCCGCGACCTGGACGAGGTTGACCTGCGCCGCCCGTGCCGTGACCGGCGCCGTCCGCTGCGTCAGCCGGTGGGCCGCCGGGGCCACGCGCAGCCATCCGTCCGTGACGTTGCGCGCCGCCCGGCGCCGAAGGTGCGCGGTGGAGCGTGCCACGTTGGTGAGCAGCGCTTGGGTGCCGGCGGTGCGTGGCCGGGGCGCCGCGGTCGCACCTCCGCTCGTGTACACCGGCGACGACGGCCCACCGGCAGGTGCGTGGGCGGCGACGGCCGTGGTGGGCGGCACTTCGGCGTCGGCGGCAGGCCCTCCAGCGCCGGCGGCGGGCAGGTCCGGAACGGCACTGACCGTGGCGGCCTGGCCCGGCGCAGCACCGGTGGCGGTGCCGTGCTGGGGGTCGGGATTCGCCTCGGCCGCGGTCATGGGCCGAGCCTATCGGCTGCACCCCGGTTCACGCCGGGTCGTGCCCGGCGCGCGCAGAACGCCGGCCCAGGTGCCCGCAGGCGCCGTGGGCGCGAGGGCCGACGCGGGGAGCCCCTCCCGCGGCCTAGAGTGGACCCGGTGATCACTGCTACTGACGTCGAACTACGGATCGGTGCCCGCCAGCTGCTCCACGGTGCGACCTTCCGCGTCGATGCCGGGGACCGCATCGGTCTGGTGGGCCGGAACGGTGCGGGCAAGACCACGCTGACCAAGGCCCTGGCCGGGCATCACCAGCCCACGGCGGGCACGATCACCTCCACCGGCGAGGTCGGATACCTGCCCCAGGATCCCCGTACCGGTGACCTGCACGTGGGCGCGATGGACCGGGTGCTGTCCGCCCGCGGGTTGGACGAGGTACTGCGACGGATCCGCAAGGCCGAGGAGGACATGGCCACCGAGGACCCGGACCGCCGGGAGCGGGCGATGTCCCGCTATGCGCGACTGGATGCGGAGTTCACCGCCCAGGGCGGCTGGGCCGCCGAGTCCGAGGCCGCCCGGATCACCTCCAACCTGGGCTTGCCGCCGCGGGTGCTGGGCCAACAGCTGTCCACCCTCTCCGGTGGGCAGCGGCGCCGGGTGGAACTGGCCCGCATCCTGTTCTCCGGGGCGGACACCCTGCTGCTGGATGAGCCCACCAACCACCTGGACGCGGACTCGATCGTCTGGTTGCGGGACTACCTGGCCTCCTATCCGGGCGGCTTCATCGTGATCAGCCACGACACCGACCTGCTCCGTGCCACCGTGAACAAGGTGTTCCACCTGGACGCCAACCGGGGCGAGCTCGACGTGTACAACCTCGGCTGGGATCGCTACCTCGCCCAACGGGAGACCGACGAACGGCGCCGCCGGCGGGAGCGTGCGAACGCCGAGAAGAAGGCTGCCAGCCTGATGGCGCAGGCAGACCGGATGCGCGCCAAGGCGACCAAGGCGGTAGCGGCCCAGAACATGATCCGCCGCGCCGAGCGGATGCTGACCGCCACCGAGGAGGAACGAGCCACCGACCGGGTGGCCAAACTCCGCTTCCCCGACCCGG
>CALKWS010000191.1 GCA_938004115.1 uncultured Ruaniaceae bacterium | reverse complement strand
GCCGGCACCAGGTTGCGGGTGGGGTGGCTGCCGTCGAACCGGATGTCCATCTGGATCGTGGTGCGGTCGTCGTGACGCTCCTTCCGGGTGGACAGGATGGAGGCGGTGTAGCCCATCTCTGTCGCCGTCGAGAGGATGGTGCGCAGCGCGCCTCGCCCGTCCAGGTAACTGACCCGCAGTACCTTGCGGCGGTCCTGGGTGGGGATCTTGCGCACCAGCGGGGCCAGGAGGATCACGCTGGTCAGGTGGATCGCGGTGAGTCCGGCGGCCAGGCTGATCATGCCGGCACCGGCGGCCATCCCGACGGCGGCGGTCACCCAGATGCTGGCGGCGGTGGTCAGGCCGACGACGATGTTGCGGCGGGTGAAGATGACACCGGCGCCGAGGAACCCGATCCCGCTGACGATCTGTGCGGCGATCCGCGAGGGGTCCAGGTTCACGTCGTCGCCGAGCACCGCGCTGAAACCGAAGGCCGACACGAGGGTGAAGACCGCTGATCCGCACCCGACCAGGACGTGGGTGCGAAAGCCGGCGCTCTTCTGCCGGAACTGGCGCTCGATGCCAATGAACGAACACAGCACGAACGCCACCAGGAGCAGGCCCAGTTCAGTCAGCGAACTCGACGTCCACACGCTCACTCGATGCACCTTCCGTTCAACGCACGCGATCATCCCGGGCGCCCGCGCCGGGCTCACCATCCGGCATGCTGCTACCTCGCGTGCCACCTCTTGTGGCCCGGAGGAATGGCCGGATCAGTATCGCACGCAGTCGTTCGACTCACATCGGATGATCGCCGACCCGCATCAAGACAGGTGCGTGCCGCCGTCGACCGGGATAATGACGCCCGTAACGTAAGGCTGCCCCAGCAGGGCCAAGCAGGAATCAGCGACATCCTGTGGTGTGCCGGTGCGACCCAACGGCGCGCGATGAGTTGCGCGGGCACGCTCATCGCTCCACGGAGCGGTCCAGCGGGTGTCGATGAATCCCGGGGCGACCGCGTTCACCGTGATCTCTGGGCCCAACGACTTGGCGAGGAGTTTAGTGGTGTGGTTTAGCGCTGCCTTCATCGCGGCGTAGGGAACCGAACTGCCGGAAGGCTCAATGCCGGCCAGCGAGGTGATGTTGATGATGCTGCCTGCCCCCTGGTGCCGCATCGCTGGCACGCACTCCTGGATCATGTGCCAGGCGCCAAGCACGTTCCCGTGCAGCATCGCTTCCCATACCTCGTCGGTAACTGCGTCCACATCAGCGTGGGAGATCTTGCGGGTGGTGCCCGCGTTATTGATGAGTATGTCCACCCCACCCCATCGCTCCGTGACACTCTGCACCAGCGCGGCTGCCTGGCCGCGTTGGCTGACATCGCCTCGCACGTAATCGGCATGCTCATATTGCGCCGTCAAGTCCGGACCCTCCCAGGCACTTTGCCGGGAATTGCACATCACTCGAGCGCCGCGATCCAGAAGGGCCCGGGCGATTGCGTAACCAATGCCCGTGGTGGATCCGGTCACTATCGCCCGGGCGCCGGTCAGATCGGTAGTCACGCCTCGGGCCGATAGCAGTACAGGACGTGGACTGCCACCATGCACAACCGGCCATCCTCGGTAGTTGCCCGCACCTGGCAGTATGCGGTCTGCTTCTCGATATCCACCGATTCCACCTCGTACCGGGTAGTGACCGTCTGGCCGAGAAATACCGGGGCCAGGAACCGCACCCTGTCGTACCCGTAGGACAGGGCGGTTAAACCGTAATCGGCGCACAATTTCGACGCAGCGGTGGAGGCCAGCGACAGAGTCAGGGCGCCGTGAGCAACTCGCTGGCCCTCAGGGCGGGACCGCATGTACTCGGCGTTGATGTGATGTGGAGCGAAGTCTCCGGTGAGTCCGGCGAACAACGTCACGTCCGTTTCGCCGACAGTCTTGGCGAACTCTGCCTGTGCTCCTACGGTTGGCAGCCAGGAGGGCTCCTGCGCTGTTGGCGCAGGTTCCGAATCGGACGATATGGGCTGTGCGGAAGTGGGCTGTTCAGACACCGGTGAACTCCTTTGCGGCCCGTCGGCCCAGCATGGTCTCGTGGATCTCACTGGTTCCGTCGAAGATCTGCATGACCTTGGCATCGTTGTGCAACCGCCAAACCTCTGATTGCTGAGCCAAGCCGGCCGCACCGTAGATCTGCATCGCTTCGTCGGTGTGACGACGGGAGGCGTCGGAGGCGAACAACTTCGCCATCGAGATCAGGTCGCGGTCACCTCCAGGCTGCTCTTGGAACGATGCCGCCGCGGCTAACGTCAGTTCTCGGGCAGCCCGATAGTCCGTCCACATTCTGCCCAGTTTCGCTTGGATACTCGGGAGCGCGCTAAGCGGCTTACCAAAGGCCTCTCGACAGGCAGCTCGCTCGCTGGCCAACTCGAGCGCGCGGCGAATGATTCCGCAGGAGAACGAGGCCGCTTCGATTCGCGCCAAATTCAGCCCATCCATCATTCCGGCAAACCCTTCACAGGTCAGAACGTTCTCGGCCGGGATTCGGACATCGCGGAACTCCAACGTACCGTTCGGCATCCCCACCGCCCCAGACAGCGCCGGCCCTGCACTTCCTTTGGCGCCTGCGGAGGACATGTCAACCACGAGGGCGATGGTGTCCGCATCGCGTCCTTCATGCCCTTCCTTGGCCAGAACGATCTGGTAGTCGGACACGCCTGCGAGTCCAATCCAACACTTGGAACCGTTCAGCACGTACTCGTTGCCTTGGGGCACGGCGACCGTGCGCAACGCGCGGA
>CALKWS010000190.1 GCA_938004115.1 uncultured Ruaniaceae bacterium | reverse complement strand
GCGGTCCTGACGCGTCCGGGGGCCTCACTGCGGATCGTCCACGTTCGCGCCACAGATGACGATCAGCGGCGAGGCCCCCTCCGGGGGCGTCCACACACCTTCGATCAGTGCCGCGAGCGCGCACGCACCGGCGTTCTCCACCACTAATCGACACGTGCTCCATAACCACTGGCGAGCCCGGATGATCGCGGCATCGTCAACGAGCACCGATTGCACGCCGGAGGTGGAACAGATCGCCCAGGGGACGTCGCCCAGAGTGCGTGCTCCGAGGGAATCCTGTGCGATGGTGTCCACTTCGACGGGCACCGGCCGGCCCGCAGCCAGGGCCGCATGTAGCGTCGGGGCCCCTTCGGGTTCCACACCCACCACCGTGACACCGGGTGGTGCGGCACCTGTGATCCCACTGACCAGGCCCCCGCCGCCCACGGCGAGCAGCACCGAGTCGATCTGCGAATGCTGGTTCAGGGCTTCGGTCATGATCGTGCCTGCGCCCGCCACCACGTCCGCATCATCGTAGGCGTGCAAGCGCAGCGCCCCGGTGCGATCGGCATACTCGTCCGCCCACGCGTTGCTCTCCGCATGGTCGGAGATGTCGTCGATCACCCGTGCGCCCAGGGCACGCAGACGGTTCACCTTGCCCGGCGGGGAGTCATGAGGCACCGCCACCGTTGCGGGGACATCCAATTTGGCGCCCGCGACGGCCGCGGCGATTCCGGCGTTTCCGCCCGAAGCGATGACCACCCCCTCCGGTGGGAGGGTCCCCCGCTCGCGAGCGCGGAGGGCCATATTGAGGATCCCACGGGTCTTGAAGGAACCGCCCACCTGGGTCTGTTCGAGTTTGAACTGGACCTGCCGCTCCCCGTCGGGGGTAGGCACGTTGAGGCCGAGCAGGGGAGTGCGGCGGATGAAGTGACGTAGCCGATGAGCGGCATCGGTGATCTCGTCGGCGGCAACGACGCTCATGCTGCTCCCCGGGTCAGATCGGCGGCAAGGAGGTCGGTCATGACCTCCACGCCACGGTGAAGTTGGTCCAGTTCCAGGTACTCATCCGGGGTGTGGGCCTGTTTGATCGATCCGGCTCCGAAGACCATCGCGGGAATGCCCAATCGTGCGATCTTGGACGCATCCGAGCCGTAGGGCACACCCACCGCCGCCGCGGGCAGGTCGTGGCGGGAGAGGACGGACTGGAACGTGTGCACCAAGGCGGTGTCGGAATGTGGCAGGCCAGGGTCAGCCAGCGCCGGCTCCTCCACGCGGACTCCCTGGAAGCGACCTTCCAAGTCCTGTTGCAGGTCCGACCAGACCGCGTGCGGATCCTCACCGGGAAGCGTTCGCCGGTCGTAACTGATCGCGACCTGGCGGGGGATGATGTTGATGGCGTCACCCCCGTCGATCATCGTCAGGGTCAACGAGGCGGCTCCGACCTGGGGATCGGTCACTTCCCGGAGACGTGCGCCCATCTGCGTCGCCACGTAGGCGATCACCTCACCGGCTACGGTGATCGGGTTCACCACGCCATCCGGCATGGAACTGTGGCCGCCTGGCCCATCGATGAGGATGCGCCCCCGCAGCACACCCTTATGGGAGGTAACCAGGGCCAGTTCGGTGGGCTCCCCTACGACGGCCCCGAGGACCTGCTCGGGATGCAGACGCTTGCACAGGTCCAGCACCCCTCGGAAGCGCTCCTCCTCGTCAACGCAAGCGGCCAGCATGATCGTGTGATGCGGCTGATTGCTGCCGGCCACCCGCTCCACGGCAGCCATGAACATGGCGAGTTGGCCCTTGGCGTCACAGACGCCCCGGCCGGTGACCCGTCCGGCTGTCCGCTGCATGCGGAAGGGGTCCACCGTCATGCCCTGCACCTCGACGGTATCGCTGTGAGTTTGCAGCAGAATCGTGCCCGGCAACGCGCCAGGAACAGTGACCACCCCGTTCGACCGTCCGGGCAACACTTCGTCCATCCGGGCCTGCCACCCCCGCGAGCGCGCCCACTGGGCCAGGTACTCGGCGATCCGGGTCTCCCCGCCGTCGGCGGGGGTGTGACGTGGGTTCACACTCGGGATGGAGATGAGTTCCTCCAGGATCTGTTCGGTCCGGTTCAACTCAGAACCCCTTCGTTCGCAGGACGTAGCAGGCAGGCGTCAACGCGCGGTGAGTGCCCCGGTAGGCAGTCAAAAGAGACGAAATGCATCTCGTTGACACTCCCAGGGGCGTGTGCTTCACTGTCGCTTGTTCGGTCTGCCGAACGATACTACGTTCTAGCGAACGATACGACCCTCGATCGCAAGCACCGGGAACCGGTGGCGGGCGACCAGCCACCTCAAGGGAGAGCATGTGACGGAAAACACCGCAATGCAAGCCCCGCCGCCAGGCGGGCGCGGCTCCCTTGCTGCCCCGCTAAGGCCCCGCGATAACGCGAAGCCGGCCAGCGGCGATGCAGTCGGTGCGGTGACCGAGCGCGCTGCGCACCGGCCGATGGTGGCGAGCAACCTGCAGAAGTGGCGGGTGCGACGCGGACTGTCTGTCTCTGCCTTGGCCCGGGCGGCCGAGGTCTCCAAATCGACCATCTCCGAATTGGAACGCGGAGTTAGTAACCCTTCGCTGGACACCCTGTGGGCCATCGCCAAGAGCCTCAACGTTTCCCTCGGCGCGCTGTTCGTGGACCCCGGTGTCCAGGAGCCCGCTGTTCGCCGATATGCCGACGCCCCGGCGCTCACCGCCGAAGACCAGGCTCACCAGGCGAAACTGCTGCTCGGTTGGCACGCGCGCGGCGAGATCGAGATCGCCTTCGTCTCCCTGGAGCGTGGCACCCGGCGGGAATCGCCCGGGAACGCCCCCGGGGTGATCGAGCGCGTCGTGTGCGTCCGCGGCGAAGTCGACGTGGGCCTGACCGACAACTACGCAACGCTCGGTGTGGGAGACCTCATCACCTTCCGCGCCGATCGGCCGCACTTCTACCACGCCCCACGCGGGTCTGCGGAACTCGTCGTCGTCCAGCAATACCCGGAGAGCGCATGAGGACGATCGCAAGTTGACGCCGTCCGCTGACGCTGAGTCGGACCGAGATGAATACGCCGGCCGTGCATCCGCCTATGCACACCAACCAACTGACCAGAAAGGTGTATCGATGAAGACACCACGTATCGCCAAGACCCTCGCCGTCCTCGCCGGGGGTTCACTCCTCCTGAGCGCATGTGCCGGGGCCACCGAGAGCCCGGTGCCCGAGGAGCGGGACGATGAGGGCGCCAGCGCCGAGGGCGAAGGGCAGCCCGCTGCGGACAGCGACGAGGAGATCCTGATCGGCGGCAGCATCTTCACGCTGCAGTACGCCTGGTTCCTCGGCGCCCAGGAAGGCATGGAGAACTGGGCCGAGGAGAACCCCGACGCCAACGTGCGCTTCCAGTTCGAGGACAGCAACCAGGACATCCAGCGCAACATCGACAACTTGGAGAACCTGGCATCCGCGGGAGCGGAAGGGATCGTGGTGTTCCCGACCGATTCCAAGGCGA
>CALKWS010000189.1 GCA_938004115.1 uncultured Ruaniaceae bacterium | reverse complement strand
ACCGGGACCTGGCCGAGCAGTACTGGCCCGACCGCACCGGCTGGTGCTTCCCGCTCGCGGCGCTGCACCGCGCCGGTGCCACGATCCGGTTCGGGTCGGATGCGCCAGTAGCACCCCTGGACCCGTGGTCGGCGATCAGCGCCGCGGTCACCCGCAGCCGGGCCGGACGCCCACCCTGGCACCCCGAACAGGCACTCGGCGTCGGGGCGGCGCTCGCGGCCAGCACCCGCGGCCGGACGCATCTCACCGCGGGTCACCCGGCGGACCTGGTCCTGACCGAGGTCGACCCCTGCACCGCCGACGGTGCGGATCTGCGCGCGATGCCGGTGTGGGCGACCATGGTCGCCGGCCGCTGGACCCACGGGCCCGGGTAACCGTCGCGGGCCCAACCGTGGGACCGTCGTCGTGCGCCGGCCGGGGAGGTTTGGCACGCTGAGGCTCACCGGTGAACGAGTCGGATGCAGGAGGGGATCGGTGTGGCAGGGACGATGAGTGCCGAGCAGGGCGACATCACCACGCAGCGGGTGGACGCGATCGTGAACGCCGCCAACTCCTCGCTGATGGGCGGGGGAGGGGTGGATGGTGCGATTCACGCCGCGGCCGGCCCCGAACTCCTGCAGGAGTGCCGCAAGATCCGCGAGGACGTCTTCCCCGACGGCTTGCCGGTGGGGCAGGCGGTGGCCACCGGCGCGGGGAACCTGCCAGCCTCCTGGGTGATCCACACCGTCGGCCCGAACCGTCACCAGGGCCAGACCGACCCCGCGCTGCTGACATCCTGTTTCACCAACGCGCTCCGCCAGGGCGTCGCGGTGGGCGCCCGCACCATGGCCTTCCCGGCGATCAGCGCCGGCGTCTACGGCTGGGATGCCGCCGAGGTAGCCCGGATCGGGGTGGGTGCGGTACGGGACTTCCTGCACGGGCCGCAGGGAGCCGCCATCGAGGAGGTACGGTTCGTGCTCTTCAGCCGGGACGTCCTGGAGGAGTTCCGAGCAGCGTTGGACCGGTAGCACCGGTCGGATCCCGGCCTCGCTCAGATCTCCGGACGAGGTTTGGGCTCACGGCGGTGCAACGGTTCCCGGCCGGCGGGTTGACGGACGGGCTCGGGCCGTTCCCGCTGGGGCACCGGCAGGGTCACCGGGGCGCCTGGCTCCAGCGCGACCTCCTGGCCGTGGTGCCAGGTGCGCATCGCCGGACCCTCGAGCAACTCATAGGTGGTCTCCTCCCGCCCGTCCGCCCGGCGGGTGTCCAACTGGATCATCCGGCCGTCGAACATCAACTGGAAGCGGATGCGGGTGAGTTTCTGCGGCAGGCGCGGCGCGAAGGTGAGCACGCCGTCGTGGTCGCGCATACCCCCGAACCCGGCGACCGCCACCAGCCAGGACCCGCCCATGCTGGCGATGTGCATCCCGTCCTGGGTGTTGCCGTGCAGGTCGCCCAGGTCCACGAACGCCACCTCCGACCAGTAGGAGTAGGCCAGTTCCAGATGACCGACCTCGGCGGCCAGGACCGCCTGGGTGGCGGCGGACAGGGAGGAGTCACGGACCGTGCGCGCCTCGTAGTAGGCGAAGTTCCTCGCCTTCTCCTCAGCAGTGAACAGATCGCCCCGCAGGTGCATCGCCAGGACGAGGTCGGCCTGTTTGATCACCTGCTTGCGGTACAACTGGAAGTAGGGGAAGTGGAGCATCAGCGGGTACTGGGAGTCCTCCATCTGCTCGAACGGCCACTCCTCACCCCCGGTGAACCCCTCGGACTGCTCGTGCACACCGGCTTCCTGTGAGTACGGCAGCGCCATCAGGTCGGCAGCCCGCCGCCACGTGGCGATCTCCGACTCGGTCACCCCGAACAGCGAACTGAGGTCCGGGCGCCGTTCACATGCCGCCACGGCTTCCACCAGGTTGCGCTGGGCCATGGCGTTGGTGAAGAAGTTGTCGTTCACCACGGCGGTGTACTCATCGGGTCCGGTGATCCCGTCGATGTGGAAGGAGCGGTCACTGAAGTGCCCCAGCGAGACCCAGAGCCGGGCGGTCTCGACCAGCAGTTCCACCCCGCACTCGGCCTCGAACTCCAGGTCCCCGGTGGCCGCGAGGTACCGGGCGGTGGCGTCGGCGATGTCGGCATTGATGTGGAACGCGGCGGTCCCGGCCGGCCAGTACCCCGAGCACTCCCGGCCGGTGATGGTGCGCCACGGGAAGGCCGCACCGTCGAGGTTCAGTTCCCGGGCACGTTCCCGGGCCCGGTCCAGGGTGGCGTGCCGCCAACGCAGATGGTCCCGGGCGGCGTGCGGCAATGTGTAGGTGAGCATCGGCATCACGAACGTCTCGGCGTCCCAGAACGTGTGCCCGTCGTACCCCAGGCCGGTCAGGCCCTTGGCCCCGATGCCCTGACCCTCACCGCGGGCACCGGCTTGCAGTACGTGGAACATGGAGAACCGCACCGCCTGTTGCAGCCCGGTGTCCCCCTCGATGTCGATGTCCGCGCACCGCCAGAAGTCGTCGAGGAACTGCTGCTGCTCGGCCACCAGGCCCTCCCACCGGGTCAGGCGGGCCACCGCGACGGCCGCCTCGGCCTGGTCCCGCAGCGCCGGTGCCGAACGCCGGTGGGACCACCCGTACCCGAGGAACTTCACCAGCCGAAGCGTGGCCCCGGCCGGGATGTACGCGGTCACGGTGTAGCGGGCCAGATCGCCGGCGGCCTCGATGGTGGTCTCGTACTGTCCCGGGGACTCCAGGATGTGGTCCATCGCGGCCGCCACCTTCAGGTCCGACCGGTTCGTGGAGTGCACCAGCGTGGCCCGGGTCTGCCGGGCGGCGGCGAACTCCGGTACCAGGGGGCGTTCCAACAACGCCCCGGCGCGGGGGTCCTTGGAGTCGAACGCACCGGGTTCGTTGGCCAGCAGATCCGACTGCAGCGCCACCATGAGTCCGTGGTCCAGGGCGGTGATCTCGTAGTGGATCGCCGCCACCGAACGCTGGGTGAAGGACACCAGCCTGCGGGTCTGTACCCGCACCGTGTTGCCGTTCGGGGAGACCCACTCGGTGCGCCGGTTCAGCATCCCGGCGCGCATGTCCAGGCTGCGCTCGTGATCCAGCAGGGTGCCGTAACGCATGTCGAAAGGTGCATCGCCGAGCACCATCCGGATCAGTTTGCCGTCCGTGACGTTCACGACGGTCTCACCGATCTCCGGGAAGCCGTAGCCCCGTTCGGCGTACGGCAGCGGCATCTCCTCGTACAGGCCGTTCATGTAGGTGCCCGGGATGTGCAGCGGTTCGCCCTCATCGAGGGAGCCGCGCATCCCGATGTGGCCGTTGCCCAGCGCGAACAGGGACTCCAGTTGGCCCAGGTTCTCCATGTCCAGGCCCCGATAGGTCACCCGCCAGGGGTCGATCTCGTAAGGGCCCGGGGGGAGGTGGGGGTGGGTCATGCGTCCTCCATCAGTTCGGTCAACTCCCGGACCACCACATCGGCTCCGGCGCGTTCCAGTTCGGCGCGCTGATCGAGCCGGTCCACCCCGACCACGTACCCGAACCCTCCGGCCCGGGCGGCCTGGACACCGGAGATCGCGTCCTCGATCACCACGGCCTCCTCCGGGCGCACGCCCACCAGCGCGGCGCCGGCCAGGAACGTGTCCGGCGCGGGTTTGCCCGGCAACTTCTCCCGGGCCGCGATCACGCCGTCGATGCGCCCGTCCAGCAACCCCTCCAGGCCGGCGGCGCGCAGCACCGCCTCCCCGTTCGCCGAGGCAGTCACCACCGCGGTGGCCAGCCCGGCGTCGCGGACGGCCCGCAGGTACGTCACCGTCTCCGGGAAGGTCTGCACGCCCTCGGTGGCGATCGCCTGGGTGATCGCCAGGTTCTTCCGGTTCCCGATCCCGCAGACGGTGTTCGCCTCCGGGGGGTCGTCCGGGCTGCCCTCGGGCACCACGATCCCCCGGGAGGCGAGGAACTCGCGCACACCGTCGTACCGCCGTCGGCCGTCGA
>CALKWS010000188.1 GCA_938004115.1 uncultured Ruaniaceae bacterium | reverse complement strand
GGTGGTCGAGGGGGTGGTTGGTCGGTGTTTGTGGCGTGGAGGGTCGACTGATGTCCCCTTGGGTGTCGGCGCGCGAAACCATGCAGCCATTGCGGCCCCGACCGGCCCCGGCACCACGGCCCCGACCGGCCCCGGCACCACGGCCCCGACCGGCCCGGGCGAATGTGCGCGCCCCGCCGCGCCCAGCAGACAATCGTGCACCGACGGCCCGCCGACCCAGGTCCGCGACCACGGCGGATAGGCTGGTTCGGTGTCCGGCTCGACCGCCGCCGGACGGCCTAGGAAGGATAAGATGAGCGCAACCGACGGGGCCACCTACGCCCCCCAGCCGATGCCCGCACCGGTCGTACAGCGGGGGGAGTTCACCATCGCCGCGGTCAGTCTGGACCACGGCCACATCTACGGTATGTGCGAGGGACTCATCGGCGCCGGAGCCGAACTGAAGTGGGTCTATGACCCGGATCCGGCCAAGGTCGAGGCCTTCCGGGAACGCTTCCCGCAGGTGCAGGTGGCCCGCAGCGAGGAGGAGGTGCTGGCCGACGACGAGGTGCACCTGGTCGCCGGGGCGGCCGTCACCTCCGAGCGGGCCCCGCTGGGCATCCGGGTGATGAACGCGGGCAAGGACTACTTCACCGACAAGGCGCCGCTGACCACCCTGGACCAGCTCGATGCGGCCAAACAGGCGGTGGCTGCCACCGGGCGCAAGTACGCGGTGTACTACTCCGAACGGTTGCACGTGGAGGCCTCGGTGTTCGCGGGCCAACTCATCGAGGCCGGTGCGATCGGCAAGGTGGTGCAGGTGCTGGGCATGGGCCCGCACCGCTTGAGCGTCGAGTCCCGTCCGGAGTGGTTCTTCCAGCGGGAGAAGTACGGCGGCATCCTCACCGACATCGGCTCCCACCAGATCGACCAGATCCTGCACTACACCGGCTCCACCGACGCCGAGGTGGTACGCAGCCAGATCGCCAACTACAACAACCCCGAGCACCCCCAACTGGATGACTTCGGCGAGGCGATGCTGGTGACCAACACCGGCGCCAGCGGGTACTTCCGCTGCGACTGGTTCACCCCGGACGGCCTGCAGATGTGGGGCGACGGGCGGATGTTCATCCTGGGCACCGAGGGTTTCATCGAGCAGCGCAAGTACATGAACATCGCCACCTCCGACGGTCCCGACCATGTGTTCCTCGCCAACGGCGAAGGCGAGCAGCACTTCCACGTCAACGGCAAGGTGGGCTACCCGTTCTTCGGGGAACTCATCCTGGACTGCCTGGAACGCACCGAGAACGCGATGACCCAGGAGCACGCGTTCAAGGCCGCCGAACTGGCCGTGCGCGCACAGATGCAAGCCGCGGACCTGGTGCCCCGCCCGGGAGCCTAGCCCCGCGCCCACCGCAAGCCCCTTGCGTCCGGGCACATCTGCGGCAGGATGCCCCCATGGCCCAGACCCCGTTGACCCCGCAGCGGACCTACGCCATGCCCGGCATGTGGGTGAGTGAGTACACCCTCCAGGCACCGCTGGACTGGACCGACCCCGACGGCGAATCGCTGGACTTGTTCGTCCGGGAACTGGTCCACCCGGACCGCCGCGACGCGGACCTACCGCTGGCCACCTACCTGCAGGGCGGCCCCGGCGGTGCCAACCCCAGGCCCCTGACCGGTGCCGGCGGGTGGCTGGGTGAGGCGCTGGAGCACTACCGCGTGGTGTTGGTGGACCAGCGCGGCACCGGCCGGAGCACGCCGATCGAGGCCGACGACGTAGCCGCCCGGGGTAGCGGCGCGGCGGGGGCGGACTTCCTCGCCAGGTTCCGCGCCGACTCCATCGTGGCGGACCTGGAACACGTGCGCCGGCGCGTATACGGCGGGCGCAGGTGGGTCACGATCGGGCAGAGCTTCGGCGGGTGGATCACGTTGGCCTACCTGTCGCGGTACCCGGAGGCGCTCGCAGCCAGTTACATCTTCGGCGGGGTGCCCGGGGTGCCGCCGAGCGCCGCGGAGGTATACCGGCGCACCTTCACCCGGGTGGAGCACAAGACGGCCGAGTTCTACCGCCGCTACCCCCAGGACCGGGACGCCGTGGCGCAGATCGCCGACCACCTGGCGGCCCACGACGTGCGCCTGCCCGACGGGGACCGCCTCACCGTCCGGCGGTTCCAGACCCTCGGCCGGGACCTGGGCATGAAACCCGGCCACGAACGGCTGCACTGGTTGCTCGAGACCGCGTTCGCCCGGCCGGGCCGCCTGTCCGCCGGGTTCCTGGAACAGGTTCAGATGCGCACGTCGTCGGCCGCGAACCCGTTGTACTGGACGCTGCAGGAATCCATCTACGCCGACGAGGCCAGCGGCCCCACGAGTTGGGCCGCCCAACGAGAGCGCGACCGCCGCCCGCAGTTCGCCGAGGACCGCCGCCCGCTGCTGTTCACCGGGGAGATGGCCTTCCCCTGGATGTTCCAGGAGATCCGGGCGCTGCGCGGCTTCGCCCCGGCGGTGTCCGAACTGGCCGAGCGGCGGACCTGGCCGCCGCTGTACGACGCGGACCGACTGGCCGACAACGACGTACCCGTGGCGGCCGCCGTCTACTACGACGACATGTACGTCGATGCCCACCTCCAACTGGACACCCTGGCCAAGGTCGGCAACTCCCAGTACTGGGTCACCAACGAGTACGAACACGACGGCATCACCGCCGACGGCACCTTCGGTTACCTGCGCGACCTGGTGCGCGACCGTGGCGGGGAGCGCTGGTGAGGATGCGGGTAGGCTACCCACAACCTGTGTGACCCGACCGAACCCGCCCTCCACGATGCCTGACTCGCCACCTGTGCCGCCCGCCGTCGGGCGTGCCGATTACCGCCGTGACCGGTGTGAGCCGTTGGTTCGGGTGGAACGGGGCGGGACGGTGTCCGCGCAACCGTAGGTCAGACCGCCCCCGTCCTTGAGGAGTAGATGATGAGTCCCGTGGCGAACTACCGGAGCACCACCGATCATGCGGAACTGGATCGGGTGCTGGGTGCTGCGGCCGGGGCTGCGGGGGCGTGGGGGCTGATGCCGGCTGAGGATCGGGCCGCGGCGCTGGAGGCGGTGGCCGATGCGTTGGAGGGGGCCGGTGGTGAGTTGGTGCCGGTGGCGATGCGGGAGACGAGCCTGCCGCAGGGCCGCCTGGAGGGTGAACTTCGGCGCACGGTGTTCCAACTGCGCCTGTTCGCCGAGGTGCTGCGTGATGGGCGGTACCTGGATGTGCGGATCGACCGTGCCGACCCGGACTGGCCGATGGGTGCCCCGCGGCCGGATCTGCGGCGGTACCTGCGCCCGATGGGACCGGTGCTGGTGTTCGCGGCCAGCAACTTCCCGTTCGCGTTCTCCGTGGCCGGCGGGGATAGCGCCTCGGCGTTGGCGGGCGGCAACCCGGTGGTGGTCAAGGCCCATCCGGGGCATCCGGAACTGTCCCGGCTGACCGGGGATATCGTCATCGAGGCGCTGCGCCGGGCCGGGGCTCCGGCGGGGGTGTTCGCGGTGATCTACGGCCAGGAGGCCGGGGTGGCCGCGGTGCAGGACCGGCGCGTCCGTGCGGCGGGCTTCACCGGGTCGATCAG
Organism: uncultured Ruaniaceae bacterium; assembly: GCA_938004115.1. Lineage (GTDB taxonomy): Bacteria > Actinomycetota > Actinomycetes > Actinomycetales > Beutenbergiaceae > CALKWS01. The sequence goes on along the minus strand of CALKWS010000188.1, from coordinate 15,834 downwards.
CGGGGGCCGGGCGTTGTTCGATCTGGCCCACGGCCGCCCGGAGCCGATCCCGTTCTACGGCGAGATGGGGTCGAACAACCCGGTGTTCGTCACCCCGGCCGCCGCGCAAGCACGGGCGGAGGAGATCGCCGCAGGATTCATCGAGTCCTTCACCCTGGGCGCCGGGCAGTTCTGCACCAAGCCCGGCACGTTGTTCGTCCCGGCCGGTTCGGGCCTGATCGAGGCGATCACCCGGGCGGGGCTGGGCGGGGTGCACGGCATGTTGAACCGGCGCATCGCCGAGGGGTTCCTCACCGCGGTGGGGGACCTGCGCGACCACCCGGAGGTGCAGGTGGTGGCCAGCGGGCCCGACAGTGACCAGGGACCCGGGCCGGTGGTCATGGCCACCACGGCCGAGGCGATGTTGACCGACCCCGCGGCATTGCAGGGGGAGGTGTTCGGTCCCGCGTCCCTGGTGGTGGAGTACACCGACCTGGACCAAGCGGTGCAGGTGGCCGGGACCTATGCCGGCCAGCTCGCCGCAGGGATCTTCGGGGAGCAGGACTGCCCGGTGGGGGAGTTGTTGACGGTGCTCACCCAGATCGCCGGTCGGGTGCTGTGGAACCAGTGGCCCACCGGGGTGTCGGTGACCTACGCCCAGCAGCACGGCGGGCCCTACCCGGCCACCACCGCGGTGACCTCCACCTCGGTGGGTACCGCGGCGATCACCCGGTTCCTGCGCCCGGTGGCCTTCCAGAACCTGCCCCAGCACCTCCTGCCGGCCGAACTGCAGGACGCGAACCCCCTGGGCCTGCCCCAGATGATCGACGGCCGGTAGACCACCGGTCCCCCCGGGCACCACGATGATCGTCATCGGCGCCGGCATCGTCGGCCTGGCCACCGCCCGGGAAGCGTTGCTACGCCACCCGGGCTCCGACGTCGTCGTGCTGGACAAGGCCGCCGAGGTGGCCACCGCCCAGACGGGGCACAACTCCGGGGTGATCCACGCCGGGATCTACTACGCCCCCGGATCCCTCAAGGCCCGGCTGTGCCGCGCGGGGGAGCGGCAGACCAAGGAGTTCTGCGACGAGCACGGCGTCTCCTACCGCAGCATCGGCAAACTCGTGGTGGCCACCAGCGCGGCAGAACTTGACCGGATGGACCACCTGGCCGCCCGTGCCGCGGCCAACGGGTTGGACCTGCGCCGGATCGAGGCCGGTGAACTCCGGCACCTGGAACCCCACGTCCGCGGCCTGGGCGCGTTGCTGTCGCCCACCACCGGAATCACCGACTTCCACCGGATCGCCCGCGCCATGGCACAGCAGGTCACCGACCTGGGCGGGCGGATCATCACCGGCGCCACCGTCTGGGAGATCGCCGAACGGCCCGACGGCGTGGTGGTCAGCACCGAGCACGGCGAGTACCGCAGCACGCACCTGGTGGGCTGCGCCGGGTTGCAGGCCGACCGGGTGGCCCGGATGGGCGGACTGGAGGTGGATTTCCGGATCGTGCCCTTCCGCGGGGAGTACTACCAGTTGCCGGCCCGGCGCTCGGGGCTGGTGAACCACCTGATCTACCCGGTGCCGGACCCGGGGCTGCCGTTCCTGGGCATCCACCTGAGCCCCACCATCGACGGCCGGGTCACGGTGGGCCCCAACGCGGTACTCGGCTTCGCCCGCGAGGGCTACCGGCGCGGCGCGGTCCGCCCCCGGGACGTGGCCAGTTACCTGACCTTCCCCGGGATGTGGCGATTCGCAGCCAGGCACGCACGCACCGGGATCACCGAGATGGCCAACTCCCTGTCCCGGCGGCGGTACCTGGACCTGGTGCGCCGCTACTGCCCGGGCATCGAACGGGAGGAACTACTGCCACACCCGGCGGGTATCCGCGCCCAGGCACTGCTGCGCGACGGTTCCCCGGTGGACGATTTCCTGCTGCGCCGCACCGCCCGGCAACTGCACGTGTGCAATGCCCCGTCCCCGGCGGCGACGTCGGCGATCCCGATCGGCCGCCTGCTCAACGACCGGCTGGCCGAGATGGCGCGCTAGCCGGGGACGGGCGGGTGCCTCAGGCCCGAACTTCGGTCTCCTCGGCGCTCGCCTCGACCTGCGGGTCGGAAATCTTGCGGCCCTCGGGTAGGAAGAAGGACACCACCATCACCGCCAGGGCCACCACCGCCATGTACGCGGCCGGGGCGAGGAGGCTGCCGGAGCGGTCCACCAGCCACAGGCTGACGTAGGGCGCGGTGCCGCCGAAGACGACGTAGGCCAGGTTGTACCCGAAACCGGCGCCGCTGAAGCGCACCTTGGGCGGGAAGATCTCCAGGAACGCCACCCCGAACGGTCCGAAGAAGATGCACAGCGCGATCGCCAGCAGTCCCTGACCCAGGATCGCGGTGAGCAGCGACCCGGTGCTGGCAAGCATGTAGGCCGGGAAGGCCACCACGGCCGAGGCCAGCGCTCCGATGATGAGCATCTTCTTGCGGCCCACGCGGTCGGAGAGCCCACCGGCCACGATCATCGTGACGAAGGCCAGCGCCATCGCGATGCTGTTGGAGATCAGGGAGGCGTTGGCGTCCAGCCCCACGCTCTCCTGCAGATAGGTCACGAAGTACCCGGTCAGGGTATAGAAGCCCAGGCTGGACAGGGCAGCGAGGACGAAGGCGAAGAAGATCTGCTTGGGGTGGTCGCGAAGCGCCGCCAGCAAGGGGAAGCGCTCCACCTTGTCCTGGGCCTTGGTCGCCTTGAACGTGGGCGTCTCATCGACGCGCAGCCGGATGTACAGTCCCACGAGCGCCAGCACCCCGCCGAGTAGGAACGGGATGCGCCACCCCCACGCGCCGAAGGTCTCCGGCCCCATGGCGTTGGTGAGCACCAGCACGAACAGTGCGGCGAACACGGCCGGCAGGTTGGCGAAGGCGTAGGTGAACGCGACGTACAGGCCTCGCTTGCCGGTGGGGGAGAACTCGGCCACGAAGGAGTTGGCGCCGGTGGTCTCGGCACCGGCCGAGGCGCCCTGGACGAGCCGGCACACCACGAGCAGCACCGGGGCGAGCACCCCGATCTGGGCGTACGTGGGGAGCAGACCGATCCCGGCGGTGGCCGCACCCATGAGCAGGATCACGGTAGACAGCACGTTCCGCCGCCCGATCCGGTCCCCCAGGTGTCCGAAGAAGATCGCCCCCAGCGGGCGCATCACGAAGCCCACCGCGTAGACCGCGAACGTCGCCAGCAGTGAGGCCACCCGGTCCTCGGCCGGGAAGAACAGCCCCGCGAGCACCGTGGCCGTATAGGCGTAGACGACGAAGTCGTACCACTCGACGAACTGGCCGATCGCTGCGGAACCCAGCACGCGTTTCAACTGCGGGCGATCAGCGGTGGTGGTCATGGCAGGTACCTTCCTTGGTCGGACGACGTGGTTGGGTCGGTGGGGTGGCTAGGAAGCGAGGCGGGGGACGACGTCGTAGCGGCGGTGCTGCAGTGAGGGCACGGTCGCCCGCACCTCGTCGAGGCGTGCGGTGCGCAACTCCCCGGTGGCAAGGCCGGCCTCGTCCGTGCCGCAACTGTCCAGCGTCAGGCCCATAGGGTCCATCACCATGCTCAAGCCGACCGAGCCGGGGCCGGGTTGGTTGGAGGCCGCGATGTACACGGTGTTCTCGATCGCCCGGGCTCGTAACAGCGTTTCCCAGTGCAGGGCCTTGTGTTCCCCGGAGACCCACGCCGAACTGACCAGCAGCGAGTTCGCCCCGGCATCGATAAGCGCACGGGTGAACTCCGGGAAACGCAGGTCGTAGCAGTTGACCAGGCCGAACGTGAACGGCCCGCAGGGGATGAGGGCCAGTTCCCCGCCCTGACCGTCGGGCCGTGCGGCGGTGATCTTGTCCGATTCGCGGTAGTGGAACGCGTCGTACAGGTGGATCTTGTCGTACCGGCCGAGCAACCGGCCCTCTGGTCCGTAGGCCAGCATGCTGTTGCGGATGTTTCCCTGCTCGTCGCGGAGGAACGCCCCCGCCACGATCGTCATGGCCTCGGTCGCGGCGATCTGGGCCACCTGATCGCCGAACTCCTGTCCGTGCTCATCCGCGGCCCGCGCGATATCGCTGCCGGAGGCCGCCCACTCGAACATGGCAGCCTCGGGGAACACCACCAGGTCCGCCCCCGCACCCTTCGCGCGTGCGGTGAGATCGGCGATCTGGTGCAGGTTGGCGGGTACGTCCGCAGCCGCGGTGAACTGTGCCGCGGATGCGGTGATGGTGCCGGACGAGGTGAAAGCGGCGGCCATGCAAACTCCCGTCAAAACGATTTGATGATGTGCGTCCCGATAGGATGCTGATGTTTGTCAGCCATGTCAAGGGAGCCCGGTGACCGTTCAGCCGCGCAGCAGTTCAAGGCGCGTGACGATCAAGGATGTCGCCGCCCGCGCCGGGGTGTCGATCAGCACCGTCTCGCACGTTTTCTCCGGAGCACGTCCGATCTCGGACCGGACCAGCGCGCGCGTTCGTCAGGCTGCGGAGGATCTGGACTACCGGCCCGATGCGGTGGCCAGGTCCCTACGCACTGCCCAGACGGGAATCATCGGGTTCGCCCTGCGCCCCCGCGATGCGATTGCCGGGTCGCTGCGGGGAACCCAGACCTTCGCCCGCCTCATCGGCGCGACCGCGGCCCACGTGCTGGAACAAGGACGGGCGATGATCCTGGTGCCGGATCTGCTGGACCCGCAGGCGCGCCAGGTGCCCATGGACGGATGCATCCTCGCCCACCCCTACGGCAACGACCCGGTGCTCACCCACCTGCTGCAACGACAGGTCCCGCTGGTCACCGTGGACCCCGACCCGGACCGGCCGGAGCAACCCTGGGCAGTGGTGGTCGATTACGCCTCGGCGATGCGCACCTTGCTCGCCGAGATGCGTGAGCAAGGCGCGAACCGGATCTTGCTGCTGTCCGGTACGGAGGACAACGCCTGGAACCGCCACACCGCGCAGGCGTACACCGAGTGGGCCGCCGGCCACCAGGACGTGGTGCTGCACGAACGGCTCTACGAAGGTGAAGGTGTGGCCGGTGCCGCCCGGGTGGTCAGCGCCGCTCTCGCCTCTGCCGCGCCGCCGGACGGCGTCATCACCGCCGCTTCCACCTTCGCCGCCGGGGCGCTGGAGGCGATCCGCAGCAAGCGGTTGGCGGTGCCGGGGGATGTGCTGTTGGCGGCATGGACGGACAGCGAATACACGCGCAATGCCAGCCCGCCGATCACCGCACTGGATCTGAACCTGGAGGAAGCGGCAGGGGAGGCGGTCCGACTACTGACCGCACGACTCAGCGGAAGCCCGGAGCCAGAGGAGCCGGTGGTGGTGGAGCCGAAACTGTTCTGGCGGGCCTCCACGGGGCATGCCTGACCCCGTTGCCGTCACCTAGCGCAGACGGCGGATCCGGCGCAGTGTTTCCGCGGCGGCTTCTTCAATCGGGCCCAGTGCATCGGCGGTTATTCCAGTCGCCTCTCGGGACCCAGGCCGGGGTTCGGCGATGTCCAGTGCGATGCGGTCCGAGCGGTGCCACGTCGCGAAGACCTCGATAACCGCGCCGTCCTGATCCAGGCTTTCGCCCTCCAGTAACAGCACGGGCGAGCCTTCGGGTACCGCGAGATGACTGGCCAGGTCTCCAGCGATGGAGACGGCACGGATCTGCCGCCGTCCGCCGTGGATCTGCCGACCAGTGCGCTCGTGGACCTGTTCGTGCAGTGAGGTGTCCACGAGATGGTCGGCCCGAACCTTCTGCGCGACCCAATCGGGCAGCCATGTTCGGATGAAGGCCACCGGTTCACCATCCAGGAATCGCAATCTCTCAAGCAGGAGTACCTGGCGACTACCGATGGACTTCGCGTGGTCATCCGGTCCCACGTGGTAAGTAAGCACTTGGGTTCCCACTCGCGTCCCCAGTGCATGCATCTGGGCGGACAGCCCTGCCGTCCGTTGGGCGTCGCGATGCCACTCTTGCCGAGTGGCCACTACCGAACCACGGCCCGGGATGATGTGAATGTGCCCCTCTTCAGCCAGGGTACGCAGCGCTTCGCGCACCACCGAGCGGGAAACACCGAACTCCTCGGTCAGGTGTTTTTCGCTGGGCAGGATTGATCCCGGCGGGTGTTCGCGGTTCGTGATCCGGTTTCGTAGGGCAGCGCTGACCGTCTCGTGCAGATAGGGGCGGCTCCCTCTTGACCTTGTCATCGTCACATGTGTCCTCGCGCGGGCGGTGCGGTGTGCCGTCAGGTGGTCTGGGCGGCCCGCCACACCTCGTCCCAGCCGGGGGACAACCCCGCAGCACGTTCCGCAGCCAGCACCAAACTGGCCTCCCGCGCCACGCCCTTGCCGGCGATGTCGAATGCGGTGCCGTGGTCGACCGAGACCCGCACTACTGGCAGTCCCACCGTGATATTCACACCATCATCGCCGTAGACTGCCTTGAACGGCGCGTGCCCCTGGTCGTGGTAGCACACGATGACCATATTCCATTTGCCGTTGACTGCCTGGGGAATCACGGCATCGGCCGGCAACGGGCCGTGGACGTTGATGCCGCGGTCCCGTGCAGCCAGCACCGCGGGTTTGAGGATGTCCTCATCTTCGTCGCCGAACAGTCGGTTCTCCCCGGCGTGGGGGTTCAGGCCGGTCACGGCGATCGGTTCCTCCGGTCTGCCTAAGGCCCGGCAGAACGCGCCCACGAGATCGATCACGTTCTCGGTGCGCTCGTAGGTGACGTCCTCGATCGCCTGACGGAGCGCAACGTGCGTCGTTAGGTGGAAGAAGTAGACCTCGCCGGCCGAAAGCACGAGGGAGAAATTCTCCACTCCGAACTGTTCGGCCAATAGCTCGGTATGGCCAGGGTAGAAGTGCCCTCCCGCGTGCATGGCGGCTTTGTTCAAGGGCGCGGTCACGATGCCGTGAATCTTGCGCTCCTTGGCCAACTCGCACGCCCGGACCACGTAACGGTAGGCACCGTCTCCTGCGTCAGGGTGGATATCTCCGAGGGGCACATGCCCCAGCGACTGACCGGTCTGCAGCACCTCGATCGCGGCCGGATCGTTCGTGGCCTGCTCGGGGTCATCGATCACCAGGACGGCATCCGGGTTCAGGCCCGCGTTGCGCGCACCCCCGCGCATGGCGTCGGCATCACCGATGACCACGAGCCTTGCGGCCTCGCGCAGGTGCGGATGCCGCAACATCGTCCTGGCCGTGATTTCGGGGCCGATCCCGGCGGCGTCGCCCATGGTGATACCGAGCACGGGTTTGGGCATGTCAAGCCTCCTTCTGGTCCAGCATGGCAGAGACAACATCGGTGAGCGTGGAATGGCTGCCGAACCCGCCGGCCTTGGTCACCACCGGGAGATCGGGCGCCATGCCGCCCACAATGCGACTGAGGGGAACGCCTTCGGCCGCGGCGCCCTGAACGCGCAGGGCGGCGGCATCTAGATGGGCCAGGGTGGCCTCGGCGCCATCCCCGCCGACCAGCACCAGCGCGTGGACTCGATCAGCCGTCACCAGCCCACCGACCGCCGCTGCCATACCTGTGGCGACGGTGCGGGCGGCCGTCGCGGGATCGGTGGTGGCGACCGGCTCCGGGTCAGGGTGCAGCACTATCAGTCGGGCCTGATCGGAAAGGGTTAGATCCGCTGCCCAACTGCGCAGAGACTCCGGATCGGCCAGCTCGGGGCCCTCGAGCCGGCGGTGGACTGCGCGGGGCCCGTAGGTATCGACCAAGTGCTCCCGCTGCCGGCGGGAGACCTCGTTGAGGGACGTGATCGCTACTGCGATGCGGCCGCGGACAGCCGGGGACGACGGCCGCGACTCTAACCGGGAATCGCCAGGATGCCAGGCGCGGGCAAGGTGCTTGGCCAACCCGGCCGAGCCCACCGGAACGGCACGATCACCGAGTTGGTTTATCGCTGCTGCGAGCAGTGCCAGGTCATCGTCGTCGGTCGCGTCCACGATCACCCGATCCGAACCGGCTCGGCGGATCCGTTCGGCCGCTCCCACACCGTCGTCACGGAGACTAATCGTGACAGAACCGGGGACCAGTCGTTCCATATCCGATGTGTGCACCGGGGTGACCGGATCGGAGCCGGCGGGCGACTCGTGCAGCGGAACGCCGGCGACCAGCATGCGCCCCTGGCTGATGATCCGTTCCATCTGCGGATAGGCCGGGCAGATCACGGCCACCGGGTCCGAGTGTTTCCGGGACCAGGAGTGCAGCGCCCCGGTGATCTGGGCGGCGACGCTACCGCGCATGGTCGAGTCGATCTTCAGGTAGAGCCGGGCGCCCGGGTCACCTAACAACTCGTCGACCGCATTGGCCGTACGCGAAACTGCGTGTTCATCCGCGAGCGCACGAGTGTCCAACGAACGAGAGGCAGCCACTGGACCGTCCCGGCCGATGACCTCCGGCACCGGATCCCCGCCGAGGAGCAGATAGGCGGGCCATCCGGCCTGTCGGAATTGCACCACCGTGTCGGTGGAGCCAGTCAGGTCATCGGCCAGGACGTGCACCATCCGGGCGTTAGGTGCGGACTCGGTCATGCTCAGAGTTGCGGTTCGCTAACGCCCAAGTCCATCTCATCGAGTTGAGCGATTTCCTGTTCGGAGAGAAGTCCGCCCTCCTTCTTCAGCACCCAGGAAGCGATCAGGGGGGCCAGGATGGCGCTCACCAGGACTGCTGCCGCGACCTGAGCCGTGGCAGTGTCCACGTAGGGAGCGAACTGCGGATCGGCAGCGGCGACGATGGCCGGTGTGGCGATTGCGTTGCCGGCCGTGGTGCCCGCAGCGAACCCGATGCCGGAACGGTAACCGCGCCGGAGCAGGAACTTGTAGCCCAGATAGACCAGGAACCCGGTGAACGGGCTGAGGATCGCGGCCGCGACGAGGCCCGATGCTCCGCCGCGGACCACGGCGCCCAGGTCGATGCCGGTGCCGAGAGCGAACGCGAAGAACGGGATCACGATCGCCGCGGTTGGCTTGACGATGTCACGCCAGCGTGGGTTCACATTGCCGATGAACATGCCCAACAGGAACGGGATGATCGCTCCCAACAGCATGAGGAAGGGAATGTCCGCCAGGCCGGATGCGCCCAGGAACAGCATCGTGAAGAACGGGCCGTCGTTGATTGCCGAGGCGACGTACGCTCCGCGGTCACGCTTGTCGCCGTAGCGCCCGGTAAACGCCAGCCACAACCCTCCGTTGGAGTTGTCGATCATCGCGAGCAGGCCGAGGATGGAAATTCCAAGAATGCCGTCAAGTCCGACGATCCAACCGAGCCCGATCACGAGAAGGCCGGGAATGATCGTCTTCGTGAGCAGGACGGCGCCGGCCGTCGCCAGCACCGGACCGCTGGTACGAATCGTCACCTGGGTTCCGGTGGCGAAGATCAGCAGCGCGATGAGCGGCAGCGCGCTGTCCGCGAAGAGAGCGGTCGTGAACGAACCGAGTTCAAGGAACCCAGTGCCGAAGGTCCCCACGATGCTGCCCAGCACGAGCGGGATCAACATCAGTCCGCCAGGGACCTTGTCCATCCACTGGTAGAAGGGCAGGATTTCGCGCTCTGGCTGGGCCGAGCGCGGGGCCGGGGTCGTTTCGGGCACATCCGTCTCCGGGACGGGCCGCTCTGCACCGCGCGAGTCTGACGTCTCTGACATGTGAACTCCTGAAGGACGGTAGCCGGACAACCGGTACGGACCGGTTGGCTGAAGCATCCTCCTGGCGGTTGATTCTGTCAATACCGTCGGTACGTACAGGCTGTCCGGCAGGTTGGAAAACGAGCGCAGGCGGCGAGCAGATGCCAGCGGCCCCGGGGGCACCGTGCTCTACCTGGCCGGGCCGTTAGGCGGCACGGGCTGCCCCGGGAGCCCTTCGCTCAGATGACGTCGCGTCCCTCCCGCCGGGCCTCCAGCCACTCCCGGATGAAGCCACGGGCGATGACCGCCATCACCACGGCCACCAACGCCGGCCACATCAACACGTATCCGGTCAGCATCCACGTAGACATTGCTCTCCCTCTCAGCGCGCGCCGGCCGGGGCCGGCTGCGGGTTCTGGTCATCGTCCGGGCGCCGCGTGCTCGCACCGTGGGGATTGTGCGGGGCCACCGGCTCAGTCGCCATCGCCTCATCCGCCACCGCCTCACCGGTTACGGGCATCGTCAACTGTCGGTCGTCGTCCTCCGGGTCGTACTCCCCTACCCGGTCCTTGATCACGGAGAAGTCGAACCGGGCCTTGCTGCGCCAACTCATCCCGGCACACACGATGGTGGACACCGCGTACGCCACCAGCGATGCGCTCAGCGTGGCGTAGTCGTGCAGGAACCCGATGGCGAACGGAGCGGAGGCCACGATCGCGACCACTGCCACCACGCGGGCCACCTTCCAGCCGAAGAATCCGAAGGCCATCAGCCCGAGCACCACGCCGATACCGATGACGGCGAGCACGTCCACGATCAATCCGGTCGCCCCGGTCATGGGCACCCAGGAGAACCGCACCGGGATGAAGATGGCCACGGCAGCCAGCACCGCGGTGGTGAAGGCCCGGTTGGTGACCTTGTCCCAGTAGAAGCTCGCGATCACGGGGAACACCAGTGCGCCCCACAGCGCCCCGACGAACACCAGCAGGTCCAGGATGTTCATCTGGAAACTGGCCAGCGCCACGGCCACGGCGGTGGCCAGGACCATGGTGACCCGGCCCACCAGCAGCATCACCCGAGGGTCGGCCTTCTCCTTCCCGGCGATGTTCTGCCCGTAGATATCGGCCATCATGATCGAGCTCAGCGCCGACAGGTCCGAGTCCGCCGTGGAGGACAGCGCCCCGATCACCATGATGAAGAACAGCACCAGCAGGATCATCGGCAGGTAGGTCGCGGCCATCTGCGGCATCAGGTTGTTCATGTCCCCGCCGAGCGGCTCCAGGCCCAGGTACAGCGCCAGCACACCGAGCATGCCCACGCCGATCACCATCGCCCCGTAGCCCACCGTGGCGGTCACGAACGTCTTCTTGATCAGGTCCTGGCGCACGGCGAACAACCGCTGGGCGATGGTCTGGTTGCCGATCGCGTAGGCCAGCACCGCCGCGATGTAGGGGGCGCCCTGGTGGAGGAATGCCTCGGAGGAGAAGAAGTTCGCCTGCTGGTCGGTCAGGTTGCCCGCGCCGGTGGTGAACGCGGTGGGGAAGTCGGCGGCGAAGAAGATCGCCGGCACGATGATGGCCACCGCGCCGAGCATCGCCATCACCTGCATGAAGTCGGTGAGCACCGAGGCGCGGAACCCGGACCACAGCGTGTACAGCAGCACCCCGCCGGCCACCGCGAACACCCCCTGCAGAAAGGTGAACGGGCTCAGCAGCGCCACCAGTGCACCGCCGGCGATGAAGTTGGACATCAGCGAGATCACGCTGCCCACCACATTGGATCCGGCTAGCATCAGTTGGCTGGAGCGTCCGTGCCGCACGAACATCACCTCCGCCAGGGTGTGCGCCCGGGGGGCCACTTGCCGGATCCGCTTCCCGAAGGGGTAGATGAACAGGATCATCAAAGCCCCCCACAGTCCGTAGTGGATCGGGCCGGAGATGCCGTAGGTGTACCCGGAGGTGGCCGAGGCGTACATCGAGGAGGCCCAGATCCAGGTGGCCGTCATCGACGCTGCCGAGATGCCGAAGCCGATCTTGTTGCCGGCGGTCATGTAGCCATCGGCGTTCTCACGTTTCTTGGCGATTCGGGTGGAGACGAAGAACGTGCCGCCGTAGAAGAGCGCGATGAGCAAGACGACGGTTATCGCTCCGAACTGCACTAGATCCGAATCCAACGGGTCCCTCTCCTCTTGTCGCTTCCATGGACGTCCCGGTGCGCTCAGGCATCCGGACGGCGCGGCGTGCGCGCGGCACGGGACGAGGCGGACGAGGGCAGGCGAACAGGAACCGGCGGCGGCGAGTACGCACATGACGTGGTGCGTGCATGGCCAGGCTCTAGCCAGTAACTGGCGAGCGCATGGGCTGCGCAATGCCCTCATCGGCACTACGCATTCTCGTGCCTATCGGACAGCCATGAACGGTAGCAGAGTTTGCTTGATAGTCCAGTTCCGCCCCTGGCCAGTGTGCCCAAGGCGTCGCTGACGGCACCGCCACGGGGCGCTGCCGCTCCCGCCCGCAACCGGCCGGCCGGAACCCGCCGGCGCAGTGGCACGCGTGCACCGCCGTGACCGTCGGCCTGCCAGACTGGTGCGCGCCTGCTCGTCGCCCGACCGAGGAACACCGACCGGCAGGTGACCTAGGAAGTCGGCCGGTAGGAGGCAGCAGTGCAGGTGCTCACCGCTGACCGTGCCCTGGTGGGCGCGGATCTGAGGCTGGTGGAGGATGCGGCGGTCATCATCGACGACGGCGAGATCACCTGGGTAGGTCCCCGCGGCGAGGCTCCGGGGCACCGCGGCAGGGACGACGGCGACGCTCGGCACCTGGGGGACGTCACCTTATTACCCGGTCTGATCGATGCGCACACGCACCTGGCCTTCGATGGCGGACCGGAACCGGTCCGGCACCTGATCGGCGCGGACGAGCCCGCACTGGTGGCGTCGATGCTGTACCACGCTCGCAACCTGCTGAGCGTGGGCGTGACCACGGCACGGGACCTCGGTGCGCCGGGCTACCTCGATGTGGCGGTACGGGAGGCGATCGCCCGGGGCATCGCGCGCGGTCCGCGACTGGTGGTCTCCGGCCCACCGATCACCATCACCGGCGGCCACTGCTGGTTCATGGGTGGGGAAGCGGATTCGGCCGACGACGTGCGCACCATGGTCCGCCGGCACCACAAGCACGGCACGGACCTGATCAAGGTGATGGTCACCGGTGGGAACATGACCACCGGATCGGCCCCGTGGCAGGCGCAGTTCCACACCGACACACTGCGCGTGATCGTCGAGGAGGCCCACCGGGTGGGGAAGAAGGTGGCCGCGCACGCCCACGCCGCCGAAGGAATCCGCCGGGCCGTGGACGCCGGGGTGGACACCATCGAACACTGCAGTTTCCAGAACCCGGGCGGCGGCTTCGACCTGGATGACGTCCTGGTCGACCGGATCGTGGCCGCGGGGATCCACGTGGCCCCCACGGTGAACTTCCGGCTGCCCGACCTGCTCCGGATGATGCCCGACCCCTACTTCCCGGTGGGGGACCTGTACCGCCGCGGCGTGCGCATCATCGCCGGCACCGACGCCGGGATCGACCACACCCCGCACCACGGCTTCGTCGGCGGCCTGCAGGCGCTTTCCGGTTTCGACGTGCCCGCGCACGAGGTGCTGATCGCCGCCACCAGCAGGGCGGCCGAAGCGATCGGCCTGGGCGCCCGCACCGGCCAGCTCACGCCCGGATATGCCGCCGACCTCATCGCCGTCCCCGGCGACCCACGAACGGATCTGGGTGTCCTCACCGACCTGCGGCTGATCATGACCGACGGACAGCCGTTCACCCCCGATCCGCTGCCACCGATCCCGCCGCTGCCGGAGGACTACCTACCGATGAACCTGCGCGCGGCAAGCGATTGAATCGCGGCTGCGCCGAGACGCTGGACTGTCCGCAGGGTGGACGAAACCGTCCTATGGGACAACCGGGAGTCCACTTCGTAACCGAATCGTGACATGGTGGGTGCATGAGTATCGACCGTTTTGATACCAAGGCGTCAACCTGGGACGCCGACCCGGAGAAGGTGGCGCGCGCCAACGCGATCGCCGAGGGGATCGCGGAAGCCGTGCCGCTGAACCTGAACATGCAAGTGCTGGAGTACGGCGCGGGCACCGGACTGGTCAGCCAGGCGCTGCAGGCCCGGATCGGGCCGTTGACGCTGGCCGACCCCTCCGTGGGGATGCGGGAGATGCTGCACGAGAAGATCGGAGCCGGCGCGCTTCGGCTGGCCCGGGTGTGGGACCTGAACCTGGAGTCCGACCCGCCGCCGCCGGAGACCTTCGAGTTGATCGTCACCGCCATGGTGCTGCACCACGTGCGAAACCTGCCCGTGGTGCTCGGCGGCTTCGCGCGCCTCCTCGAACCCGGCGGTTACCTGTGCATCGCCGATCTGGACAAGGAAGACGGATCCTTCCACGACTACGACTTCGATGGTCACCACGGCTTCGACCGCGCCGACCTGACGGCGGAGTTGCACTCCGCGGGGTTCTCCCAGGTCACCATTGGCGACTGCACATTCGCCGAGCGCGACGGGCGGGAGTTCCCGGTGTTCCTCGCCGTCGCGCAACGCTGATACCGGACGAACGCCGACCGGGCCGACGCTCACCGGACCCGCCACACGAGGGAGACGAATGGACCTCACCCGCTACCGTGCCCTGAGTTTCGATGTGTACGGCACCCTGATCGACTGGGAGGCCGGTATCGCCTCGGTCCTTGCCGCCTGGGCAGCCACCGAGGGCCTGGACCTGAGCGATGAGGAACTCCTCACCACCTACGCCGCCAACGAGGCCGCCGCCGCCAGGGAGGAACCCGGGGCACGTTATCCGCAGATCCTGGCCGAGGCCTTCCGCCGCACCGCGATCGACCTCAAGCGTCAACCCGCCGAGGAGTGGGCGCGCCGCCTGGGCGACTCGGTACCCGACTGGCCCGCGTTCGAGGATTCCGCACCGGCGCTGACCGAACTGGGCGAGCGTTACCAGTTGATCATCCTGTCCAACGTGCACCGCGACGGTTTCGCCGGGAGCAACCGGCAGTTGCGCGGGGACTTCGCCGCTGTCATCACCGCCGAGGACGTCGGTGCCTACAAACCTGCCGATGCCCACTTCGAGGCATTGGACCGGACCCTGGCCGAGTTGGGCGTGCAACGATCACAGCTGCTGCACGTGGCCCAGAGCCTGTTCCACGATCACGTGCCGGCCAAGCGGCACGGGCTGGATTCGGTGTGGATCAACCGCCGCCACGACCGTCCCGGATGGGGTGCGACCCCTGAACCCGCGGGGCACTGGAGCTACCTGGCCGAGTACCCCTCGATGCGCGCCTTCGCGGACGCGGTGGGCGAGGCCTTCGCGCGCTGAGCAATCCCGCACGCACCGCAATCCCGCGCTGAGTAGTCCCCCGGCGCTGAGCGATCCCGGGGGACAGTAGGATCAGCGCACATGGCCCCACCTGGCTCATTGCAGCGCCCGATGCTCCTCGGCAAGATCCACCGCGCCACCGTCACCGCGGCCGATCTGCACTATGTCGGTTCCCTCACCCTGGACACCGACCTGATGCGGGCCGCCGACCTGTTGCCCGGTCAGCAGGTCGACGTCGTGGACATCACCAACGGTGCACGGCTGACCACGTACGTCATCCCCGGTGAACCGGGCAGCGGACAGGTCCAGATCAACGGCGCAGCGGCGCACCACATCCACCCCGGCGATCTGGTGATCGTGATCGCCTACGGCATGCTCAGCGACTCCGACGCCCGGAACTACGAACCTTCCGTGGTCTTCGTGGACGGTGACAACCGGATCCGCTCCACCGGCGCCGACCCCGGCCAGGTACCGGCGACGCCCGGCCCGCAGCCCGCGCTGCGCTCCAGCGGGATCCCGTTCACCCAGGGCCGCTCCGCGCGCCAGGCCACCGCCGCGGATTGAACGTCTGCCCGGAGGGATGAACTCTGGGTGAACGAAGGTGCACGCTCATTGCACGGGCGTCTGAACGCTCACCACAATGGCGGCATCGACCACTGGCCGGTCGATCCGGACCATCAAGGAGGAATCGCGTGTCCCTCAGATCCCGACGCGTGCGAGCCGGTCTCGCCGCTGTGGGCGCCATCGCCCTGTTAGCTGTACCCGGCCATCAGGTTGGTGACACGCGGCTGATCGGGGGGAGGCCGCCAAGT
>CALKWS010000187.1 GCA_938004115.1 uncultured Ruaniaceae bacterium | reverse complement strand
AGCGCCTGGCGGACCACCTCGCCGTTCGTGGTGGGCCACAGCGGCGGGAGCGAGGCGGCCAGGAAGCTGCCGTACCGGGCGGTACGCAGGCGCGGGTCGAGCACGGCCACCACGCCGCGGTCATGCACACCGCGCACGAGCCGGCCGGCTCCCTGGGCGAGCATCAGCGCGGCGTGCGTGGCCGCGACCGACATGAACCCGTTGCCGCCGGCGGCGGTGACCACCTCCTGGCGTGCCTGGCGGATCGGGTCATCGGGCCGGGGGAAGGGGATCCGGTCGATCACCACCAGCCGGCAGGCGTCCCCGGGCACGTCCACGCCCTGCCAGAGGGAGAGCGTGCCGAAGAGCGAACTCTCGGGTTCGGCGACGAAGCGGCGCACCAGCGCCGGGATGGAGTCCTCCCCCTGCAGCAGGATCTCGGTGTCCAGCCGCTCGCGCATCGCCTCGGCCGCCTGGGTGGCCCCGCGCCGGGAGGAGAACAGGCCGAGGGTGCGCCCGCCGGCCGCCTCGATGAGACCGGCCAGTTCGTCCATCAACTCCTCCGCAGTGCCCTCCCTCCCCGGCGCCGGCAGATGGGAGGCGACGTACAGGATGCCCTGCTTGCGGTAGTCGAACGGCGAGTCCACACGGACGCCGCGGTGGGCACCGGCGGCGATCCCCAGGCTGCGCGCGGCGTGGTCGAACTTCCCGCCCAGCGTCAGGGTGGCCGAGGTCAGCACCGCGGCCCGATCTGCGAGCAGCTCACCGGCGATCGGTCCGGCCACGTCCAGCGGAGCGACCTTCAGCCGGGCCCCCTCCCCGGGCCGGCGGGGCTGTTCGCACCAGAGCACGTCGATGCGCTCGCTGACCCGGTCGGACAACAGCCGGTCGGCGATCTCGAACAGCACCAGCAGCGCGGAGGTGGCCATCATCCGCCCGCCGGCTTCCTCCGCCTTGCCCTGCCCCTCGGCGCGGATCGCGGTCTGCGCCTGGCGGCACGCGTCGGCGATCTCGCGGACCACGGGCACCAGGTCGGCCGGCAGCCCGTCGGGCAGGCGCCCCTCGGGTAGCAGCGCCAGGGCCGTCCGCAACCGTTCGGCCGCCTCGTCCAGGTCGGCCAGCGGCATACCGGCATGGCGCCGGACCAGCCGGGCGGTGCGCTGGACCGACGCGGCCGACAGTTCCACGGTGGCCTGTGCGGTGACCCGATCGGCCAACTCGTGGGCCTCGTCCACGATCAGCGCCTCGTGCTCGGGCAGCACCTTCGGCGAGCCCGACGCCGCGATCCCGAGCATGGCGTGGTTGGTGATCACCAGATCCGCCTCCCGGGCCCGGTGCCGGGCCCGTTCCGGGAAGCAGTCGGAGAGCATCGGGCAGCGCTGGCCCAGGCACTCCAGCGAGGTCAGCGACACCTGCCGCCAGGCCCGGTCGCTCACCCCGGGCACCACGTCGTCCCGGTCGCCGGTCTCGGTCTCCTCGGCCCACTGGCGCAGACGCAGCACCTGCGCTCCCAGGGAGTCCTCATCGCCGGCCGGGTGATCCTCCGCGGACGACGGCGCCGCGGCCGAGGCGGTGGCCGGCACCTCCGCAGGGCTCAGTTCCGCGAAGAGCGTGTTGTCATCATCCGTCGGGTAACCGCCGGACACCTTGTGCAGGCACAGGTAGTTGTGCCATCCCTTGAGCAGGGCCACCTCGGGTTCACGCGGCAGGTGCCGGCGCAGGGCCGCCGCCGCCAGCGGCAGGTCATGGCCCAGGATCTGGCGCTGCAGGGCCAGGGTGGCGGTGGAGACCACGGCGCGTTCATCGCGGTGGACGGTGTGCAGGAGCGCCGGGACCAGGTACGCCAGGGACTTGCCGGTGCCGGTGCCGGCCTGGACCAGCAGGTGCTCCCCCGCCCGCAGTGCCCGGGCCACCTCACCGGCCATCTGGTGCTGACCTGCGCGACGCGCCCCTCCCATCGCGGCGACGACCTCGTCCAGCACGGTCTGGACGTCGGGCTCGCCGTCGGCCGTGTCGGTCACCGACGGGTCGGCAGCATCGGCGTCGCCGTCCTCTCCGGGCGCGCCGTTCTCTCCAGCCGCGCAATCCTGCTCCGGGCGGGCCGTGGCCTCGGGCGGACCGGACCGGGGGCGGGTGCCTGCGTCGTCGTGGACCGTCATCTGCCGACGGCTGCGTCCAGGTCCGCCGCCAGGCCGCCGTCGACCCGGGCGCGCAGCCGGGTCCCGGTCTCGGTGTGCTCCTGGCTGAGCACCTCACCGGCGACGTGCGCCCGGTGCACCAGGTCGCCGCGGTCGTAGGGCACCACCACGTCCACCTCCACGGCCGGGCGGGGCAGGGTCTCGGCGATGCGCTCACGCAGGTCCTCGATGCCTGCTCCGGTGCGGGCGGAGACCGCCACGGCACCGGGTTCGCGGGTGCGCAGGGCGGCGATCGCGCCGGGGTCGGCGATGTCCGCCTTGTTCAGCGCGACTATCTCGGGGATGTCGCTGGCTCCCTCGATGTCCCGGAGCACGTCGCGCACCGCCTGGATCTGCCCGGTGGGATCGGCGTGGGAGGCGTCCACGACGTGCACGATCACGTCCGCCTCGGCCACTTCCTCCAGGGTGGAGCGGAAGGCCTCCACCAGTTGCGTGGGCAGGTGCCGGACGAACCCGACCGTGTCGGCCAGGGTGTAGGCGCGCCCGTCCGGGGTCTCCGCCCGGCGCACGGTGGGGTCAAGGGTGGCGAACAACTGGTTCTGCACCAGCACCCCGGCTCCGGTGAGCCGGTTCAGCAGCGAGGACTTGCCCGCGTTGGTGTACCCGACGATCGCGACCGAGGGCACCGCCCCGGCGCGCCGGGAGCGTCGCCGGCCGGCCCGGGCGGGGGCCATCTGCGCGATCTGCCGGCGGAGTCTGGCCATCCGGGTGCGGATCCGGCGCCGATCGAGTTCGATCTTCGTCTCACCCGGACCGCGCGATCCGATGCCCGCTCCCCCGGCGACCCGGCCACCAGCCTGCCGGGACATCGATTCACCCCAGCCGCGCAGTCGCGGCAGCAGGTACTCCAACTGGGCCAGCTCCACCTGGGCCTTACCCTCCCGGGACTTGGCGTGCTGGGCGAAGATGTCCAGGATCAGCGCGGTCCGGTCGATGACCTTGACCTGGACCACGTCCTCCAGGCCGCGGCGCTGGGACGGGCTGAGTTCGGAGTCGACGATCACCGTGTCCGCACCGACCCGCTGGACCAGCTCGGCGAGTTCGGCCGCCTTGCCCGACCCCAGGTAGGTGCCCGGGTCGGGGTGGCGGCGGCGCTGCAGCACGCCGTCGAGCACCTGGGAGCCGGCCGTCTCGGCCAGGGCCGCCAGTTCGCGCAGGGAGTTCTCCGCCTCCTCGACCGTGCCCTCGGTCCACATACCCACCAGGACGACCCGCTCCAGGCGCAGGGACCGGTACTCCACCTCGGTGACGTCGTCGAGTTCGGTGGACAGTCCGGAGATGCGGCGCAGGGCGGCGCGTTCCTCCGCGTCCATCTGGTCGCCGTCATGGGCGGCCGGGTCCGCGGCGTCGGCCTGGATCGCGGTTCCGTGCCGGGCGAGGATCCGTTCGACCATGGCCTGGGCCCGGTCCTCCACGGCCGGGTCGATCCGCGCGCCGGTGCGCCGATCATCGCCCGCGGAGGGGGTTACGTCGTCGGAAGCGGGGGTGTGTGCGGATGTGGGTCGGGTCATCTCGTCCTGTGGTCGGGTGCCGGCCGGGGTACTCCGGCAGCAGCAATTACTACTGGTACTACTGTCCCACGCGGGGGTAGCGCCGCCAACCGATTTCGCTCAGCGCTTGTGGAAAATGGGGCCCTGCCACGGCGGCGCGCGGTCCGCGTTGCACCGGCTCCCGTCCTTGGCGTGCGGCCTGCGCCACCGCGGCGGATATCCTCGGTCCGATGTCGCACTACTTCGACGCCCGGCCCGCCGGTGCGGGACGCCCGCGCAGCATCCGGGTGACCCTGCGCGGCACCGAGATGGAGGTGCTGACCGATCGGGGCGTGTTCTCCGGCGACCGTCTGGACCCGGGCACGGCGGTGCTGCTGCGTACCGTGGACGACCCGCCCAGCGCCGGAACCCTGGTGGACCTGGGATGCGGGTGGGGGCCGATCGCCCTGGCCATGGCGCAGGCCTCACCCCGGGCCAGGGTGGTGGCGGTGGACGTCAACGAGCGGGCGCTGGCCCTGACGGCGGCGAACGCCGAGCGTCTGGGACTGCAGAACGTGGAGACCTGGTCCCCCGAGGACCTGCTGGCCGCCGAACCCGGGCTCACCATCACCGAGTTGTGGTCCAACCCGCCGATCAGGGTGGGGAAGGCCGCCCTGCACGAACTGCTGCGCACCTGGCTACCGCGGTTGGACAGCGGCGCGGTGGCGCACCTGGTGGCGCAGCGGAACCTGGGCGCCGACTCGCTGCACCGGTGGCTCGAGTCCGACCTGGGGATGGCGACCGAGCGCACGGCCAGCGCCAAGGGATTCCGGGTCCTGACCGTCCAGGGCTGAGCGGCCGGGCCTCAGAGCGGGCGGACGTGCGCCACCAGTTCGGCCGGACCGGCCAGTTCCACGTAGCCGTCGTCGAAGACGGTCACCCGCAGCCGGCCGCCCGGCACCAGTACGTACCAGGTGGCCGGAGCACCCCCGCCGAACCAGGCCCGCACCGCGAGCGCCGCCGCGGCCGCCCCGGTGCCGCAGGAACGGGTCTCCCCCACCCCGCGCTCGTGCACGCGCATCTTCACCACCCCCACCGACTCGGTGCCGACCACCGCGCCGGTGTCATCGACGATGTCCAGGTCCTGCTCCCCCAGGGGCACCACGAGTTCCACGTTGGTGCCGTCCTCAGGGACGGGGTCCACCACCGGTGGCACGGTCAGGTTGGCCCGCTCCAGTTCCTCGGGGTCGGTCAGCGCGATCACGGTGTGCGGATTCGGCAGGTCGAGCCGCAGCCCCGGCCGGGGGGCGGGCATCCCGGCGATCTGCACCTGCACATCGGACCCGGCCTGTAACGCCTCGGTGCCGCCCGGGGCAGACCACGGCCCCAGTTCCACCGCGAAGTCCGCGCCCTCGCGGCGCACCAGCACCTGCCCCGCGCGGGTGGCTACCGGTAGGGCCTCCCCGTCCTCGACCTGCGCCAGCCCCTCGGCGAGCAGGAACGCGGCGAAGACCCGGATGCCGTTGCCGCACATCTGCGCCGCCGACCCGTCGGCGTTGCGGTGGTCCATGAACCACTCGGCCGTGCCGTCGTGGCCCTCCGCGTCCCCGGCCCGCTCGGCGGCCTCCACCCGCACGGCCCGCAGTACGCCGTCGGCCCCCACCCCGGTGCCGCGCGCGGTGAGGCGTTGCACCTGGTCCGTCGTCAGGGGGTGGTGCCCCTCGGGGTCGGCGTACACCAGGAAGTCGTTGCCGGTGCCGTGGCCCTTGGTGAACCCCGGCAGGGGTGCAGAACTCATGGTGTGAGCCTAACGGCCGGGCACGGGTTCACCCCGCCCGGGTTCGCCGCAGGTGGTCCATCGCGTGATCGAGGGCGCCGGCACCGGCGGGGATCCAGTGCACCCGTGGGTCACGGCGGAACCATTTGACCTGGCGGCGGGCCAGCTGCCTGGTCGCCCTCGCGGTGTCGGCGACGGCCTCCGGGGTCGTCATCTGCGAGCGCAGCACCGCGAGCGCCTGGGCGTATCCCACCGCGCGATTGGCGGTGCGTCCCCGCTCCAGGCCCTCCTCGCGCAACCGGCAGGTCTCCTCGAGCAGCCCGGCGGCGAACATCCGTTCGGCCCGCTCCTCGATCCGGGCGTCCAGTTCCTCGTGCGGCATGGCCAGGCCGATCTGCACCGCCGGGACCTGGTAGCGATAGTCGGGCAGGTTGGCGCTGAACGGGAGACCGGTCAGGTGGATCACCTCCAGGGCCCGGACCACCCGGCGGGTGTTCCTCGGGTCGATTCGCTGGGCGGCGTCGGGGTCGAGCCGGGCCAGTTCGGCGTGCAACGCGCCGGCACCCTCCCGGCCGGCCCGGTCTTCCAGGTGGGCGCGGAGCTCCGGGTCGGTGCCGGGGAAGCTCATCCGGTCCAGCAGCGCGCGGACGTACAGCCCCGAGCCGCCCACCACGATCGCGGGCCGTCCGCGGGCGCCGATCGCGCTCAGGTCCGCACGGCCGTGGTGCTGGTACGCCGCGACCGACGCCTCCTGGTCCACCCGGAGCACGTCGAGCTGATGATGCGGGATGCCGCGGCGCTCGCCCGGGGGCACCTTGGCGGTGCCGATGTCCATACCGCGGTACAACTGCATCGCGTCGGCGTTGACGATCTCGCCGCCCAGTTCGACCGCGAGGTCCAGCGCGAGGTCGGACTTGCCGGTGGCGGTGGGCCCCACGACGGCGATCACGAGCAAGGACACGCTAGGCAACCTACCCCCTTCCCCCGTGCCGTCTGCTGCTTCCCCACCCTGGCCGCCAGGCCCGGCGCGGTGCTGCGCGGGCTTATGCTGGCTGGTGATGACCAGTGCCGATGACCAACCCGACGACCACCCCTCCCCGGCCGAGGAACCGGCCAACAGCGCCGACTGGGAACTGTCCGAGGAGGACATCGCGGCCGCCGAGGTGCACCCGGTGACCCCGGCGCGTATCCAGGAGTGGTTGCGCTCCAACGGACACAACTACCTCCTGCGCCCCAGCGGTCAGCCGGCGGGGGTGTGGAACGGTGCACTGTTCACCTTCACGGTGACCGAGCACGTGCTGCAGATCCGCGGGCAGTGGAACCGCACCATCAGCATCGAGCGGCGCAGCGAGTTCATGACCGTGATCAACAATGTGCACATCCGCAATCCGTGGCCGAAGTGCCTGCTGCAGGTGATGGACGACGGTTCGATGCGGTTCACCACCGAGATCGATACGCCGATCTCCCACGGCCTGTCCGATCAGCAGTTGACGCGGGCGATCCGGCTGGGCATCGGCGCCGGGCTGTCGTTGTACGCCAAACTCGACCAGCAGTTCCCCGACCCGCTGATGTCCGCAGGAGCAGTATGAGCGACCCGACCGACCTGCCGGGGGTCTCCTCCTGGCCCGCCCCGGTGACCTACGAGCGACTGCAGCAGGTGCTGAGCGCCGCCGGGATCGCCGTGACCCCCACCGAGTCCGAACGGCTCACCGCCCGGGTGGAGGGCAACCTGGTGGAGATCTCGGTGGCCACCGGGAAGAACACGATCCTGCGCGTGCTCGGCCTGGCCGGGGCCACGGTGCCGAAGGAGAAGCAGACGGCGCTGGCGACCTTCGCCAACAACTGGCACCGGGAACGCACCTGGCCCACGCTGATGTGGACGCCCACGCAGGACGGGGCGGCCCTGGCGCTGCGCAGCGTCTACACCGTGGACGTGACCGCCGGGGCCACCGAC
Source organism: uncultured Ruaniaceae bacterium (assembly GCA_938004115.1). Taxonomy (GTDB): domain Bacteria; phylum Actinomycetota; class Actinomycetes; order Actinomycetales; family Beutenbergiaceae; genus CALKWS01. The sequence continues at coordinate 2,383 of CALKWS010000187.1, read as the reverse complement.
GAGCAGTTGAGCACCGCGATCAGACTGGGTATCTCGGTCACCGCGCGGGGGCTGAGCAGTGCGCGGGAGGCGCTGCAGAAGGACAGCGGCTCGGAGGTGGGATGACCAGACCCGGTACCGACTCCGGCCCGACGGCGGACCTGCGGGCGCTGATCGGCCGCAGCGAACGGGTGGTCGGTTTCACCGGCGCGGGTGTCTCCACCGAATCCGGGATCCCGGACTTCCGCTCCCCCGGAGGGGTGTGGACCCGGTACGACCCGGCCACCTTCGACTTCGCGAACTTCGTGGCCGATCCGCAGGTCCGGGCCCAGAGTTGGCAGATGCGCCGGGAGTTCTTCGCTGCCGGTGCCCGTCCGAACCCCGCCCACTACGCGTTGGCGGAACTGCAGCGCAGCGGCAAGAGCCCGGGCGTGATCACCCAGAACATCGACGGACTGCACCAGGACGCGGGATCGGGCACCGTGATCGAACTGCACGGGACCGCCCGTGAGGTGATGTGTATCGGCATCGCCCCGCGGCACGGCACACCCGACGGGTGCGGGTGGCGCAGTACCCACGAGTGGGCCATGGGCCGGGTGGAGGCCGGTGACGCCGATCCCCGGTGTCCGCACTGCGGCGGGCTGGTGAAGTCGGCCACGATCTCCTTCGGCCAGGTGTTGCAGCCGGAGGTGGTCGAGGCGGCCCTCGCGCTGGCGGCCTCGGCCGACCTGCTCATCGCGGCCGGCTCCTCGCTCCAGGTGCAACCGGCGGCGAGCCTTCCGCTGCAGGCCCTGGAGGGCGGGGCCGCCTTGGTGATCATCAACGACGAACCCACCCCGCTGGACCGGTTCGCGGACCTGGTGGTGCGCGGCCGGGCGGGCGAGGTCCTCGGCGCGGCGGTGCTGGAGCCCTAGGACCGCCGGGTTGTGCCGTTGGAGCGCACCGTCGGCATGCCCAGGCCCACCGGGCGGGGTCCGGTGGGCACGCCGCCCTCGGCCTTGGCGCGCTGCTGGGCGGCCCAGGCGTCACCCGAGCGGGTGCGGCGCACCTGGAACGTGCCGCCGTGCGCCCCGGAGTCGGCGATCAGGTAGTGCGGCGCGGCGGAGGTGACCTCCACGGTGACCATGTCACCCGGGCGCGGGACGTCGTCGTCGGCCTGCTCCGGCAGTCCCACGTGCACCAGCCGGTTGTCCGGGGCCCGGCCGGACAGCCGCCGGGTGGCGGTGTCCTTACGTCCCTCGCTCTCGGCGACCAGCACCTGTAGCCGCCGGCCCACCTGCTTGGCGTTCTCCTCGGCGGAGATCCGGTCCTGCAGCTCGATCAGGCGCTGGTAGCGCTCGGCGACGACCTCGGCGGGGACCTGGTCCGGCATGGACGCCGCGGGGGTGCCCGGGCGCGGGGAGTACTGGAAGGTGAACGCGCTGGCGAACCGGGACGCCTCCACCACGCGCAGGGTGTCCTCGAAGTCCTCGTCGGACTCCCCAGGGAAGCCCACGATGATGTCGGTGGTGATCGCCGCGTCCGGCAGTTGCGCCCGTACCCGCTCCAGGATGCCCAGGAACCGTTCGCTGCGGTAGGAGCGGCGCATCGCCCGCAGGATCGCATCCGACCCGGACTGCAGCGGCATGTGCAGCGAGGGCATCACGTTGTGGGTGGTGGCCATCGCCTCGATCACGTCGTCGGTGAAGGCCGCCGGGTGCGGGGAGGTGAACCGCACCCGCTCCAACCCCTCGATGTGCCCGCAGGCGCGCAGCAGTTTCGCGAACGCCCCGCGGTCACCGAAGCCCACGCCGTAGGAGTTGACGTTCTGGCCCAGGAGGGTCACCTCGAGCGCCCCCTGGTCCACCACCGCAGCGACCTCGGCGAGCACGTCTCCGGGACGGCGGTCCCGTTCCTTGCCGCGCAGGCTGGGCACGATGCAGAACGTGCAGGTGTTGTTGCAGCCCACCGAGATCGACACCCACGCCGCATAGGCGCTCTCCCGCCGGGTGGGCAGTGTGGAGGGAAAGACCTTGAGGGATTCCTCGATCTCCACCTGGGCGGTCTCGTTGTGGCGGGCCCGCTCCAGCAGCACCGGCAGCACATCGAGGTTGTGGGTGCCGAACACCACATCCACCCACGGGGCACGCTCGACGATCCCGGCGCGGTCCTGCTGGGCCAGGCACCCGCCCACGGCGATCTGGAAGTCCGGGCGGGTCTTCTTGATCGACGCCAACTGTCCCAGGTTGCCGTAGAGCCGCTCGGCGGCGTTCTCCCGCACCGCGCAGGTGTTGATGACGACGACGTCGGCCCGGGCGGCCTGGTCCAGCAGCGAACCGGAGGGGTCACCGGCGCTGACGTATCCGGCCTCCTCCAACAGACCGGACATCCGCTCCGAGTCGTGCACGTTCATCTGGCAGCCCAG
>CALKWS010000186.1 GCA_938004115.1 uncultured Ruaniaceae bacterium | reverse complement strand
GTCCGCCGTGGGGACGACCTAGTCGAATATGTACGCCAGTACCTCGACGGCCAGGGTCGACGGTGACGGTGGCGGCAGGCACAATCGAGGTGATGGTCGAACGCATTCCCGGCGGCGTGCCGATCCACAGTTGGGTGGACCGGCTCATCCGGGAGGCCGAGGAGCGCGGGGAGTTCGACAACCTGCGCGGCGCCGGCAAACCACTCCCGGGCATCGACAAGCCGTGGGATGAGGACTGGTGGATCAAACAGAAGATCCGCGAGGAGGAGGTCCCGCCCGACGTGCTCCTGCCACCGGCACTGCAACTTCGCCGGGAGGTCGCCGCGCTCCCGGAGACCGTCCGCGACCTACCCGACGAAGAGACCGTCCGGGCGTGGGTGAGCGAGGTCAACGAACGAGTGGCCCAGTGGATCCGCGCCCCCAGCGGCCCGGTGCTTCCCGTGGCGCCGGCTCCGGTGGAGAAAATCGTGGCACAGTGGCGCGCCGAACGGGCGAACGTTCGCCCGCCTCACGTCGAGCCCGGCGCGCCGGACACCACCAGCCCCGTATCTGGTCGCCCATCGGAGGCGCCGCGCGGCAGCGAGCCGCGCACCGAGCCGGCAGCCGGGCCGGCGAATGCCGAGACCAGCGCCCCCGCCCGCGTGCGATGGTGGCAATTCTGGCGTCGCCGGAATACCGGGAAGCCCGCCGGCGGAAATACGTAGTACTTACCGATGTGGCCGCTGGCGCGGCTCCCTAGCGTGCAGATGTTCGGGTCAGTTCCGTCCCGGACTACGCACCGAATCGGGGAGATCTTCGCATGTCTACCTTCTCCACAGCCGCGCCGCCGCGCAGGGCCAGTATCGCCCGCCGGCTGGGCGCGGGCACAGCAACGGCGGCGCTGGTGGCCGCCGGGGTGATCGGCCTGGGCGGTGCCGCCCACGCCGATGAGGTGACCCACACCTTCTGGGGCACCAGTGGCACCAACTGGACGGTGCCTGCAGGAGTCCATTCGATCCACGTGGAAGTGGTCGGCGCCAGCGGCGGAGGGGGCGACATCCTGGAGATCCCCATCATCGGACTACCCCTCAGCGGCGACGGCGCAGGGGGCGGGGGCGACCGGGTGACCGCGACATTGGACGTCACCCCCGGGGACACGCTGCGCTTCTACGGTTCCACTGAGGGCGGCCCGGTAGGCGAACGCCACAGCCCCGGCGACGGGGGGATCGGCTACCGAAACGGTGGGGACGGTAACACCGGGTCATTGCTCGCCATGGCCGGCGGCGGTGGTGGCGGCGCCAGCGCGGTGGTCGCCGGGGACCGGCTGATCGTGGCCGGTGGCGGCGGCGGTGGCGGCGGCCGCGGAGCAGGCTTCGCCGGGTGTTACGGCGGCCACGGCGGCAACGCAGGAATGAACGGAGTCGGTGCCTTCGGTGTCTGCGCCGGTGGCGGGCACGGCGGGTTATCCGGGGTTAGAGGAACGGGCCACGGCACCGACGGCGGGAACGCCGGTAGCAGTTCCAGCGGCGGCGGTGGTGGCGGCGGAGGCGGCGGTTACCGAGGCGGCCTGGGCGGTGACGGCAGCCGGGTCGGCGGTGCCGGTGGGGGCGGGGGAGGCGGGGGCAGTTCTTACGCCTCTGCCGGTATCGACGCCACCTTCTCCACCCACACCACCCGTGGCGACGGCTATGTCCGGATCACCTATGACCCCACCTTCGGAACCTCCACCGATCTGGTAGCCGACCCGGCCGAATCGGTCTACGGCCAACCGGTCACCTACTCGGTGAGCGTCGGTAGCGACGACACCAGCGACACCCCCCAGGGACAGGTGAACCTCTTCCACGGTGCACGATTGCTCGGCACCGCAGACCTGGTGGACGGCGAGGCCACGTTCCACGGGATTCGGCTCGACGTCGGCGCCACCCAGGTGCAGGCCGAGTACGTGCCGTCCACGTCCGACTTCTACGGATCGACCGGCACGGTGGACGTCACCGTCGATCCCGGGAGCACCACCACCACGCTGCAGGTCCAACCCCAGCGTGTCGTCGTGGGCCAACCGGTCACCGTCACGGCGAACGTCGCGCCCGTGAGCCCGGCGGCCGGGACCATCACCGGCGAGGTGGAGTTCAGCCGTGACGGGCAGGTGCTCGGCTCCGCCAGTATCAGCGACGGCGTGGCCAGCCTGGAATTCGCTGCCGGCGATGCCGGCTCGGAGGACATCAGCGCTACCTATCTGGGAACGCCCCGGTTCGGTACCTCGGATGCCGTGGCGCGCTCCATCGCGATCGAGCGCGGCTCGACACTCACCGAGATCGACTCGACCCCCAATCCGACCGTGCGCGGACAGGAGGTCACCTTGGAGGCGAGCGTGCACACGCTCCCTCCCGCGGTCGCCGACCCGACCGGCGAGGTCCAGTTCTATGTCGACGGCGCCCCGGTCGGGGAGCCCGAACCAGTCCAGGACGGCGCGGCCTCGCTGGTCACCGCCGACATGCCCGTAGGCGCTCGCGAGGTCACGGCCGAGTACTCCGGCGATGGGAATCTGCACCCGTCCGTCAGCGACGAGCACCTGCACGCCGTCGACCGGGCGAACGCGGAGGTGACGTTGACGGTCGATCCCACGGCCACCCGGTACGGCCAGGTCGCGGATCTCACCGCGGACGTACGGGTGCTGGAACCCGGCCAGGCGCCAGTCGCCGGATCGGTGGAGTTCTTCGCCGGGGAGGATTCCTTGGGCACCGCTCAGGTCGTTCCGCAGGTCGAGGACGATGGGCACCTGCCGCAGTCGGAGATCACGCTGTTGCAGGAACAGTCCGACCACGGGCAGGCGATCCTGCCGGTGGCCGACCTAGAGGTCGGTGACCACGTGCTCACCGCTGTGTACTCCGGCAACGAGGACGTCACCCCGGCCGCCTCCGAGGAGGTCGTGCTGGAGGTGAGTACCGCGCAGGCTCTGGTCACGGTCACATCCGATCCCGAGATGACGGTGGTCGGCCAGGAAACGCAGTTGCGCGCGACCGTGGACGCCGACCACGAGTCGGAACTGTTGCCGACCGGCCTGGTCGGGTTCGAGGTCGACGGCGAGCCGCTCGGCGACCCGGTCGAACTGCACGAGGGCGTTGCCGTCCTAACCGTCGGCGACCTGGAGGTCGGCGACCGGGAGATCGTGGCGATCTACCAGGGTGATCGCGGGCATGCCCCCGCTGTCTCGGAGGTCGCCCTCCACGCGGTCGACCCAGGGCGCACGACCACCGCTCTGACGCTGTCCAGTGCCGAGATCACCACCGACGACTCGGTGGAGTTGTCCGCCGAGATCGGGGTGGTGGAACCCGCCCGGGGCACGCCCGCCGGTTCGGTCCAGTTCTACCTGGACGGCACTGCTGCCGGGGATCCGGTGGAGTTGAACAGTCCTGCGGTTCTGGAACTGGACTCCCTGGAAGTCGGCACCTACGCGGTGCACGCCCAGTACTCCGGGGAGGACAGTTTCCAGCCGTCGGTGAGCCAGGAGATCGAACTCACCGTCACCGCGCCGGCCTCGCCCGCCGAGGACGGGTTCCGCGGCGGTGCGTTGTCGGGTACCCACCGGCCCGGCGCCGACCTGCCCGGCACCGGGTTGCCCGGCCACCTGGCCGGGGCTGCTGCGGTGGGCATGCTGCTCATCCTGACCGGCGCTGTGCTGAACGGCAGGCGTCAGCACTCGTAGGACGCGGCCGTGCGGGCCCGGTCACCTGGCCGGGCCCGCAACGCCGTCCCTGGATCAGGTCGCGCGCACGAGCGCACGGGACAGGTCCGTGCGCGAGCGCACTGACAACCGGGCGAATATGTGGCCCACGTGGGTGTCGACGGTGCGCACCGATACCATCAGGCGCTCCGCGATCTCCCGGTTGGACAATCCCTGGACCACCAGGTTCGCGATCTCCCGCTGGCGCGGTGTCAGCCTCACCTCGCTGGCACGTACCGGTACCCACACGCCCAGTTCCGCCAACTCCTTGACCCGGAACGCTGCGACTTCGCGATCGCCGGCCACCAGCGCCCGGCCGTGCTCCACCAAGGTCGGGGGCACAGGTCCGTCAACGTGGCCTGCCAGTTCTTCCAACTCGGCCACCAGCATGTGCCGCTCCTCCGGCGGTGCACTGCACAACGCCAGATGGGTGGCGCGTAATGCACCGAGGTGCAGCCCCCGCTGCCTGCTCCAGGCGATCAGTTGCCGTGCCTGGAGGTGGGCGTCGTCCTCACCCAGCGCGATCGCGACCTGCACGAGGCTGTAGCGACAATCGGACTCGACCGCGCGCGTGGTGCGCGTGGCCGAGGCCAGGTAACGCTCCCGCGCAGCCCGAGCATCATCGTCGGCCCCGATGGCGGCACACGCCTGGGCAAGACCGACCCAGGCCAGCGGAGCGAACCCGGACGGGTCGCGCACCGCGAAGCGGGACAACGCTCCCCGATACTCGGTGATCGCCTGACTCCACCGACCCAGAGCTGCGTAGTAGCGGCCCAGGCCGATCTGGCTCACCGCTTCGTCATAGCGTCCCAAGGGATGGCGACCGGACCCCGGCGGATCTACCGCACTGTCGACGTCGCCCCGCCACAGGCACGCCATGAACCACGCCGAGCGAATCTCTCCGTGCACCCAGGCGAAGGCGTTGAACTCCTCCCGCCAGGCGGTCAGTGCCTGCCGGCACACCGCGAGGGCGTCGTCCAACCGTCCTTGCTGGGCATATCCCAGCGCCAGGACAGGCACCAGTTGGACCGCGGCGGCATGGTCGCCGGCGACCTCGCCTCGCAGTTGCTCGATCTCGCCGATACAGGCGTTGAACCGGCCGGCGAATCCCAACCGGGTGAGCCGTCCGATCCGTAACCTGTGCCGTAGCGAATGGGACTGGACCGGAAGGTTCTCCAGTGCCCCGGTCAAAGCGGCCAACCCCCGGTCCAGGTCGTCGTGATGGTACTGGTGCAGGTCGGCGGTGATCTCGGCGATGCGCACCTCGATCCAATCGCGGGTGGAGCCGGCAGGCGCATCGGAAAGGCGCGCCTCGGCTTCGCGCAGATCGCACAGAGCGCGTTCGATCGAACCGTCGAAGCGGTGCGCCTGGGCGCGAAGAATCAAGATCTCGCAGCGCACCAGCGGATCCTGACCGCAACGGCGCAGCGCCTCAGTGGCCATCTGGATCGTCAATTCCGTGCTCTGAGCCTCCGCGGCCGCCCGGGTCGCCGCAAGTACATGGTCCGGGCGAGGTTCGATCCCGCATTGCAGGGCCCAGTTGACTCGGTGGAACAGTTCGTTGAGGTCCATGCCCTCATCCGCTGGGGTCGCCAACCGGTCGTACAGCGTGCGGCGCCGCTGCGGCAGGATCAGTGAGCGGATGACCTCAGCATGGATGGGATGGGTGATCCGCGCCCGGGTGCGACCGCTTCGTTCATGCTGGTCCAGCACCAGCAATCCGCTGGTGACGACGGTCGCGAGTGCCTGATCGGGGAAGATATCGGCGATCTGTTCCACGGAGACGGACCCGGCCAGGGCGACAAGATCCACGAGTTCGCGCGCACCGGCGTCCAGCCCGCGAAGTTCATGACCGAGCAGGTCTCGCATGCGTTGATTGGTTGGGCCGGCGCCGTCCCAGGACCAAGCCCCCTCGGTGAGCCGCAACGCGCCGGACTCCACCAGTGCCAGCGTCAGCTCGCGCAGGTACAGCGGGTTGCCCCCGGTGATCTCCCACATCCGCCTGCTGGTGTCCTGGGTCACCGGTGCGTTCAGGAACCGACTGAGCAGGTTGACCACAGTGGGAAAGGCCAAGGGCTGAAGATCCAGGCGGTCCACCGTGCCTGCACGCCAGAGAGCCACTAACGGCGCCGGGGGGCCGGGTTCACCGCGGGTGGTGGCCAGCAGGAGGATGCTCGTGGACTGGACCAACTCGGCCAGCACGGTGGCACTGGGGTCATCGAGCAGGTGAGCATCCTCCAGGTGCAACAGCGCCGGGGCGGCCTGGCCGAGTCGATCGCGCACCTGGTTCACGGCCCGAGTCAGGGAGGCCGAATCCTGGCTCACCGGATCGAGCACGTCGGCGAAGACCTTCCATGGTGTGGACAACACGGCGGCGTCGGTATGCAGCCGGATCACCTGTGGCGCACGGCCACCGGCGGTGATCTCCTCGATCAGCGCGGTGGCCAGGGTGGTCTTGCCAACACCGCCCTCACCATGTATGAGCAGACCCCGGCTCCCACCACGGAGCAGTGCCAGTGCCGACGCCACCTCATCGTCGCGGCCGACCACCGGCCACCGGCGGCGCGTGAACCCGGTCATATGCTCCCCCTTGCAGCATCGACGGACTTCGTGGATCACATCCACGAAGAGAGTACTAGCAGCGGTGCGCCCAGACGGGCTGCCCGATTGACCCTTGCCCGTAAGCGAGGCGAGGCGCACAATGACATTCCGTCCACGAAGGCCATGCCATGGACATCGACGTCACGAGCACACCGACCCATCCGGTCCGGCTGTATGCCTGGCCGGTCCCGGACCGCCCATCGCGGGGGCTCTGGCTGGTCAAGTGGTTGTTGGTGATCCCGCATGTGCTGATCCTCATCGCCCTGTGGCTGGCGTTCCTGGTCCTGACGGTGTTCGCGTTCTTCGCGATCCTGATCACCGGCCGGTATCCGCGGGGCGTGTTCGATTTCAACGTCGGTGTGCTGCGCTGGGGCTGGCGGGTGGGGTACTACGCCTACAGCGCTCTTGGCACCGACCGGTATCCGCCCTTCGCCCTGGCCGATGACCAGACCTATCCCGCGGGCCTGCAGGTGGACTACCCCGCACAGTTGTCTCGCGGGCTGGTGCTCATCAAGTGGTGGCTGCTGGTGCTGCCGCACTACCTGTTGCTGGTGTTCTTCGTCGGTGCCGGTGCGCGCGCGGCCCGTCAGACCGACGGCCTGCAGTGGATGTGGGAGGGCGGGCTGATCGCCCTGCTGGTGCTGTTCGTCGGGATCGCGCTGCTGTTCACCGGGTCCTACCCCCACGGCCTGTATCGGCTCTTATTGGGGCTCAACCGGTGGGTGACGCGCGTGATCGCCTATGCCGCTCTGATGACCGACGTCTATCCACCCTTCCGGTTGGACCAGGGTGGTCCGGATCCCGGTGGGCCCGGCGCCCGCCCCCCGGCCTCCCCGGCCCCGGCTGCGGCCGCCGCCGAGCCCGCCCCGGTGCACGCCGCCGGTGCTCCGCCGTACGAGGCGCCCCCGGGAACGCCGCCTCCCGGGTCCGCGCCCCCGGGAACGCCGCCTCCCGGATCCACGCCACCGGGCCCCGGAGCCTCATCCTCGTGGACCGCCGGACGGGTGGTCAGTGTGGTCGCCGGCGCCATCGTCCTGCTCCTGGGGCTGGCCTCCCTGGGCGGGGGGATCACGCTGCTGGCCGGTCAGTCCTCGGCGCGACAGGGCGGGTTCGTCACCACCCCGGACTGGGAGGTCGATTCCCCGGGCTACGCCGTCGTCAGTGACGAACTGGAACTCGAGGGCGACGGTGCTGATGACGTGCTCGGTGACATCTGGCTGCGGGTCACCGGCCAGGGGCCGGAGGAGTTGTTCCTCGGGGTGGCCGAAGCCGACGACGCCGCCACCTACCTTGAGGGGGTGGCGCGCACCGAGCGGTCCGTTATGTTCTTCAGCCGCGAGATCCCCGGAGGTCCGCCCCCGGCGCCGCCGGACGAGGCCGGGATCTGGATCGACTCCGCCAGTGGCACCGGAACGGTGGAGGTGGTGCTGCCGGCCGAACCCGGCCGGTTCGTCCTGGTGGTGATGTCGGCCGACGGGCAGGCCGGTGTGCAGGGGAGCGTGGCCGTCGGTGCGACGGCGCCATGGATCGGTCCGGTGGCGATCGCGGCGGTGGTGGCCGGTGTGGTGCTCATCGCCGCCGGCGTGCTGCTGATCGCCCTGGGGGTGCGGGCGGCGTCCCGGAGGGGGCCACGTGAGTAAGTCTCGCCCAGCCCTGATCGTCGCCGGTCTCGGTCTGCTCGTGCTGGTGACGTTCAGTGGATGCGCGGCGGGTGCCAACCCGGAGCAGATGCCCGGCGGTGCCGGGTTCTGGCTGGGTCTGTGGCACGGGATCATCCTGCCGGTCACCTTCATCGTCTCGCTGTTCACCGACTCGGTGAGCATCTACGCGGTGGACAACAACGGGAACTGGTACGACTTCGGGTTCGTGCTCGGCCTGGCCCTGTTCTCCGGACCCTTCATGGCCGCCGGCCGACGCTCCTGACGTCCCGACCACGACGACGAGATATCGGCGTCCAACCCCCATGGCGCCGCGTCAGTCACCTCGGTGCCCACCCGGGAGGTGTTCCTGGAGTGAGCCGAGCGCGGGGATCACATGCTCGGCCAGTAGCGGCGCGAGGTCGTCCGGAAGCGGACGACGGCGCGGGTCGAGCCAGCGCATCTCCTCGATCTCCCGAGCAGGCGCGGGCGTGCCCACCAACGGGTGGGCGAAGATCGTCCCGCGGACCAGGTGATCGGCCTCGTTGGCGGCCGGTGCGGTGAACTGCCCGAGCGGGCGCAGCGCCTCCGGCTGCAGGATCACCCCCACCTCCTCGGCGCACTCGCGCACCGCGGCACGGGCCGCCGATTCACCGTGATCGGGTTTGCCGCCGGGCAACATGAACCGCCGGGTTCCGCGCTTGCGCACGGTCAGGAGGTGACCGCCGTGATCCACCAGCACCACGGCGCTGACGTGAATGAGCCTGCGCACGGCTTCGATCGTAGGGTGCCCGCTCGGTGCTCGTCGCCGAGGCAGACCACCCCTCAGGTGTTGCGCCGCGCCAGCACGCCGCTGCCCTGGTCCTCGTTCAGCACGGCCTCGACCACGAATCCGCCGGTCTCCAGCGATTGTCGGATCGTCGCTAGCCGGCCCTCGATGCGTGCCTGGCGTTCGCTGCGTTCCTGGTCCCACAACGGGCTGGGACCGTAGAGCACCGCGAGCAGTCCGGCCGGCTCGAGGACTTGGTGCAGTGCCGCGATCTCCGCCCGGGCGGTGGCCATCCAGAACACGTTCACATCCACCGAGAAGGCCACGTCGAACGGGGCGTGGTGGGCGTGCAAGCGAGCCAAGGTGGTGTGCAGCACGTGCACCCTGCCGGCGCGTACATCGTTGGCGTTGCGGCGTTTGGTGCACGCTACCGCCCGCGCGGACCGGTCGATCGCCACGATGGTGCCGGTGGTGAGGTGGGCAGCGATCACCTCGACCGCCGCGCCCGTGCCGCAGCCCACCTCAAGGACCCGTGCGTGCGGTTCCACCCGGAGAAGGTTCACCGCCCAGCGGATCCGATCAGGGATGGGCCTGGACATAGGGGTTCCTTCAGTGCAGCCCCCGAGTGGCCAATAGTAAACCCGGACAAGGTTCGCGGCAGCCGGAATCGCGGGCCCTATCCTGGTCCGGTGCTTCCGCCATGGCCCCCGCAACCGCCGACCCACGGGCGTGTCCTGTTACGGCAGGTGCGGCCGGCGGATGCGCAGATGGCCCAGGAACTGTCCACCGACCCCTACGTCCCGGCCACCGGCAGCCTCCCGGCGGCGGCCACCCGCGAGCAGGCCCTCGCATGGGTGCACCGGCAGCAGGGCCGCCACGCCGAGGGGCGCGGATTCTCCTTCACCATCGTCCTGGCGGACACCGCGGTCCCCGTGGGGCACTGCGGCCTGTGGCTGAAGGACCTCCCGCAGGGCCGGGGGACCGCGGGCTACTCGATCATCCCCTCGGCACGCGGCCAGGGCCTCGCCACCGACGCGCTGGGCGCGCTGACCGCGTTCGCCTGGACCGTGCCGGGCCTGCACACCGTGGAACTGGCGATCGAACCGTGGAACACCGCCTCCGTCCGGGTGGCCGAACGTGCCGGCTACCAGTACCGGGAACTGTTGCCCCGCCACCAGGAGATCGACGGACGACGGCGGGACGTGCTGGTGTTCACCGCGACCCGCCCCGCGTAGAACTCATCCCGGGCTAGCGCGTTGCACCCGGCGGTGAAATCAACTTGCGCCGCGCCGGTGCCACCCGCTGCGATGAACAGCGTGTCGATCACCCTGGTCACCCCGCCCGCCGCCGACCTCCCGCATGTGCTGGCCGCGCTGCGGCAGTGGCAGTACGAGGGCGCCCCCATGCAACTGCACCCGGGGGATGTGGGGTGGTACTGCCGCTTCGGACCCGAGGAGACTGCGGGAGCGCTCCGCTGCTGGTACCGGGACGGGCGGCCCCTGGCCGTGGGACTCCTGGACGGGCCGGGCCTGCTGCGGATGACCATCGACCCGGCGGTGCGCCTGGACGAGGAACTCGCCACCCGGATGGCCGAGGACATCAGCACACCCTCCCGTGGCGTGCTCCCGGAGGGTCGGGTGCTCGTGGAGGCCCCCGCCGACGCGCTCGTGCACCAGGTGCTCGCCGGCGCCGGGTGGCCCCTGGACGAACCGTGGACGCCGCTGTTCCGGGACCTGACCGAGCCGGTCCCGGTCCCCGACGTCCCGCTGCGGGTGATGGACCCGTCCGCGGCGGACCTGCGGACCCGCATCGGCGAGCGGGTCGCGGTGCAACGGGCGGCGTTCGCCGCCTCCACGTTCACCGCCGCCCGGTGGCAGGCGATGGCGAACGGTGCGGCCTACGCCGATGCCCGCTGCCTCATCGCCTACCACGGTGCGGACCCCGCAGCGGTGATCACGGTGTGGTCCGCCGGGACCGGACGCCCCGGGCTCCTGGAGCCGATGGGCGTGGATCCGCAGCACCGGGGCCGCGGATTCGGCAGGGCGATCACCCTCGCCGGGGCGCAGGCGTTACGGCAGATGGGGGCCAGTAGCGCGGTGGTGTGTACCCCGAGCGCCAACACGGCGGCGGTGGCGACCTACCGTGCCGCCGGGTTCGTCCCGCAGGTCGAGGTCCGGGACCGCTACCGGCCGGCCTCTGCCACCCTGTAACCCAGGAGCCCGCACCAGGCGGGCGGCAGGTCGCGGGGGTCAGGAGGGTGTGGCCGTGGGCAGACATCGGCGGGCCATGGTGTTGCGGGCACTGGCGACGATCGCGGTGGCGGTGCTCATCGGCGCGGTGATCTGGGTCGACCTGACCACCGCGGTGTGGCAGGACGTGGTGGTGCTGTCCGGCATCGCCGCCGGGCTGCTCACCTTCGTGCTCACCGCGCTGATCCTGGAACCGGTGGTGGCAAGGTCCGAGCACCGCCGCTGGCTGCCGGTGACGCGCCTGGCCCTGACCGACATCCTGCACGCCCTGGCCGATGAGGATCGCAGCCAGATCAGCCGCGGCCACATCCACCCCCGGCGCCTGCCGGTCGCCGCGGCCTTCGACTCCGGTGCAGGCGCCCCGGCCTCCGGACCGGGCACCCCCGGGCCCGCCTCCGGCGGGAGCACCCGGCTCACCCCAGCGGTGATCGAGCAGACGCTCACCGCGGTGACCATGGAGCGCGAACTACTGACCGCGGTCCTGGCCCGCTGGGCCGGGTTCCTGGCCGCCAGCGCCGATGTGCGCGGGCTCATGGACCACCTGTCCGCCCTGGCCCGGCACCTGGATGACATCCGTGATGCGGCCCTGGCCGCCGAGGACCATGGCGATCCCCGGCATCTGCGGCTCGTGGTGGGCCGCTACCACGACCGTCTGGATGCGGTGATCCGCGAGACCACCACATTGCTGCAGCGCCACGACGACTGACCGCCCCGGAACCTCGCGCCCCAGCGCCCGCTACGCCAGGGCCCGCTACGCCAGTGCCGGCTGCTGGTCAGGAGGCTGCG
>CALKWS010000185.1 GCA_938004115.1 uncultured Ruaniaceae bacterium | reverse complement strand
CGGAAAGGACCACCGTGCCCCATCCCTCCCTCACCTCCCGACCCCGCCCCAGCGCACCGTTGGGCGCCTACCTGCTCATGATCGCCGTCGGCCTGGGCCTGGCCGGCGGTCTCGGCGCGCTCGCGAGCACCTTCCGGGACCAGCAGCCCGTGCTCACGTTCGTGGTGTTCAGCCTCGTGCTGACCCCGGCCTGCCTCGGCGTCTCCTGGTTACTGTTCGTCGCCCGCCACACCGTCCGCCCACCGGAGCACGCCGACCAGGGCGTGGAGTCGCAGTGGCTGCAGCGCTCCGCCTCCGGTGCGTTCTTCGACGTGGTCATGGCACTGGGACTGGCACTGGTGGCGGCCGCCGTCACCGGGATCGACCTGGCGTTGCTACCCGTGCTCACCACGGTCCTGATCGCGGCCATGGTCGACGTGGCCGCACGGTATCTGGTGCTGTCCCGGCGGGAGGGCTGATGCGCAACGACCTGGCCGCACGGCGCACCGAGCGTGGCTGGTCCCAGGCCCACCTGGCCGACCTGCTCGGGGTGTCGCGCCAGACGGTGATCTCGATCGAACGCGGCAGGTTCGATCCCAGCCTGCCGCTGGCCTTCCGCATCGCCGCGGTGTTCGAGTGCCGGATCGAGGACGTCTTCACCCCCGAGGACGGCTGACGCCCCTCCGGCGCCCGGGCACTCGGTGGACCGGACTGACACAATGACGGGCGGGCCAAGCGTCAGTGGCCCGATGAGCCCCACCCGATGGAACTGGATGCACCGCGATGACCCCCTCCCCCGCCTACCTCGATCACGGCGCCACCATGGCCGCCATCAGCCCGAACCAGGCGGTCCAGGCACTCCTCGACGCCCTGCGTGGGGGATTGCGGCCGGATGAGGATCACCCGCGCATTCCGGTGCCGTTGCGCAATGGCGAATTCCTGCTGATGCCCTCGGGCTCGGCGCACCACGCGGGGGTCAAAGTGCTCACCGTCGCCCCGGATAACCCGGCACGCGGCCTGGAGCGGATCCAGGGGTTGTACGTGCTCTTCGACGCCCAGACCCTGGCGCCGCAGATGTTGCTCGAGGGTTCGGCGCTGACGATGATCCGCACCGCTGCGGTCTCGATCGCCGCCGTGCGCCCCGCGCTGCTGGACCGCACCGAGGCAGCCCACGTCGTGGTCTACGGCACCGGCCCCCAGGGGGTGGCCCACGTGCACACCCTGCGGGCGGTGCTCGCAGGTCAACGGGAGATCGCCTCCGTGACGATGATCGCGCGCAACCCGCGACGCCCCGAGGGCATGGACGACGTCAACCTGGCCACCAGCGGCAGCGAGCAGGCGCAGGAGGCCACCGCCCGGGCCGATGTGATCATGTGCGCCACCACCGCCCGTACCCCGCTGTTCGACTCCCGGGCAGTGCGCGACGACGCGGTGGTGACCGCGGTGGGCTCCCATGAGCCTGACGCCCGGGAACTGGACGGGGCGCTGATGGGCCGGGCCCAGGTGGTGGTGGAGGACGTCGCCACCGCGCTGCGGGAGAGCGGCGATGTGGTCATGGCGATCGACGAGGGCGCGTTGACGGCAGGCGACCTGATCACCATGGCCGAGGTGGCCACCGGCGCGGCGCCGTTGAGCCCGGACCGCCCGGTGGTGTTCAAGAGTTCGGGGATGTCCTGGCAGGACCTGGTCATCGCCGGGGCCATCGCCGGTGCCGGCTACGCCCGGCCGTGATCACCTGACCTGCGTGCCCCCGCCGGGACTCGAACCCGGACTGAACCGATTTTAAGTCGGCTGCCTCTGCCGATTGGGCTACGGGGGCGGCTCCCCTAACGATAGAGGCCCCCGCCCGGTGCTGGCGGCACCGGACGACCGTGCTAGCTGCTCTGCTTCGGTTGGGAGGTCGCAGCCTTCGGCTGGGAGGTCGCAGCGGCGTGCACGAACTCCTCCCGCGGTGTCTGCAGCCGGCCCAGGGCCACGATGTCGCGGCGGAACAGCAACGCCATCGTCCAGTCCAGCAGGATGCGCACCTTACGGTTCAAGGTAGGCATCGCGGTCATGTGGTAGGTGCGGTGCATGAACCACGCCAACGGGCCGCGGAACTTCAGTCCGAGCACCTCGGCGACTCCCTTGTACAACCCCAGGGAGGCAACGGTACCCAGGTTGCGGTGGTTGTAGTCCTCCAGGGCACCCCCACCAAGGACGCTGGTGAGATTCCCGCCCAGGTGGTGCGCCTGCCGGATCGCGTGCTGGGCGGTGGGGGCACAGGTGGCGATCCCCGGCGCGCTCAGATCGGGGACGGCGGCGCAGTCCCCCGCGGCCCAGGCGCCCTCGAGGGGCTCGCCGTCCGCGGTGCACACCTGCAACGTGGGTAGGGCACGCACGCGGCCGGTGTCGTCCAGAGGCAGGTCGGTGTCGCGCAGCACCGGGTTGGCCTTGACTCCGGCGGTCCACACCAGGGTGTCGCTGTCGAACTCGGTTCCGTCGGACAACTCGATGTGCCCATCGACGCAGGAGTTCAGGAACGTATCCAGGTGCACGTCGATGTCGCGCTGGCGGAGTTGCTCCAGGGCGTACTGCCCCAGGTCCGCACCCACCTCGGGCAGGATCCGGCTGGTGCCCTCCACCAGGATGAAGCGCAGGTCCCCAGGGTCGATCGAGTCGTAGTAGCGGCACGCCTCCCGGGCCATGTCCTCCACTTCCCCGATCGCTTCCACGCCGGCGAACCCGCCGCCGACGAAAGTGAAGGTGAGCATCCGCCGTCGGGCCTCGGCGTCCCAGGTGGAGGCCGCCTCGTCCATCTTGGTCAGCACCCGGTTGCGCAGCGCGATGGCTTCCTCGACCTGTTTGAAACCGACGCCCGTCTCGGCCAGCCCGGGGATGGGCAGCACCCGGGCCACCGCCCCCAGGGCGATCACCACGTGGTCGTAGGTCACGCTGAACGCCGGCCCGGACGCGGGGGTGATCGTGGCCCGGCGCTGTGCGTGGTCCAGGGCCGTCACGCGGCCGGTGAGCACGTTGATCCCGCGCAGGAACTGCCGGTGGGAGGCCACCACATGGCGCGGCTCCAGGGATCCCGCGGCGGCTTCGGGCAGGAACGGCTGGTACGTCATGTACGGGCGCGGATCCACCAGCCCGATCGCGACCTCCCGCCGGCCCATCCGTTTACGGATCTCCCGGGCCACATGTAATCCGACGTACCCACCGCCCAGGATCAGGACGCGGGGCACCTTGCGCGGCCGTGGCAGCGTGGTGGCACTCATACTCGCACGATAGGGCACACCACCCGGGCTGTCCTGAGGACCATGGGTGCCCGCCCCGGGGGCGTCGCAGGTGACCCGTGTCCGGCGGCCACGCGGGTGGGCCGTGGGTCATGGCAAATCGACGCAAGGCCGTTCTATGCACGCAGGTCCTCGGCCAGCAGGTCCATCAGCAACCCGTCGTGCCAGCCCTCGCCGTCGGTGTCCCGCTCGTACTTCCGCATGACGCCGACCGTACGGAAACCGACCTTCTGATAGCACCGGATGGCCGCGTGGTTGTCCGCCGCCGGGTCGATCACCAGGCGGTGGTGTCCACGGTCGGTGAGCAGGTACCCGGCCAGGGTCCGGACCGCGTCGGTGCCGATGCCGCGGCCGTGGACGGCCGGGTCGAGGAAGATGTCGATGGACGCATGCCGGTAGTCCGGGTCGGTCTCCTCGCCGTACTGCACCAGGCCGGCCACCGCGCCGCGAAGGAGCACCGTGAACGTCGTGCTGGACTTGTCGAACGGCCACCGCGGGGAGGCGGCCTCATCCCCCCACACCGCCCGCACCTCGGGCGTGGCCGCGATGCGCCGCAGGTCGCGGACGTGCGCGGCGCTGACGGGCACCAGGGTGACCTGCTCGCCGTCGAGCCGGATCCGGTGCGGATCGGCCTCGGTCACGCCTGCTCCTGCTGGTCCCCCGCACAGGCGGCGATCGCGGCGTCGAGCATGTCCTTCGTGAGACGGCCGGTGAAGGTGTTCTGCTGGGACACGTGGTAGGAGCCGACGACGGCGACCCCGGTGCGGGCGCGGGCGCGGTCCGAAGGCGGTACGACGTGCGCGGTGGCCCCGTGGCCGAACGCCGGCCGCGGGCGGGGCACCTGCCACCCGAGCGTGCTCAGTGCGCCGAAGGTGGCGTTCCAGGCGATCTGGCCCAGGGCCAGGATGCCGGTGACGGTGGGCGTGACCAGGTCGATCTCCCGGCGCAACCAGTGGCCACAGGTGGCCCGTTCGGCTGGGGTGGGGGCGTTGCCCGGCGGGGCGCACCGCACGGCGGAGACGATCCGGGCGCCGGTGAGCACCAACCCGTCGCCGGCATGGTCGCTGGTGGGTTGGTTGGCGTAACCGGCGCGGTGCAGCGCGGCGATGATCCAGTCCCCCGAGCGGTCCCCGGTGAAGAGCCTGCCGGTGCGGTTCGCCCCGTGCGCGGCCGGGGCCAGGCCCACCACCAGCAACCGCGGTCGCTCATCGCCCAGACCCGGCCCGGGACGGCCCCAGTAGGGCTGGTCGGCGTAGGCGCGCCGCCGGGTGCGGGCCACCTCCTCGCGCCACTCCACCAGCCGGGGACAGGCCCGGCAGACGCTGGAGCGGGCGTCCACCTGCCCCAAAGTGCGCGCCGAGGCCGCCAGGGTCGCGACCTGCTGCGCATCACGCGCGCGCGGGGTGCGCGGCCGGGCCGGGTCCTCCGGCCAACCGCGGCCGGGTGGGACCGGGGAGGGGAATTCGGCGCCGGTCAGGGGGTGCGGCAGGAGGCCCATCGAGGTCTTGCTCAGGGATTCTCCGGGTCGCTGATGTCGGCGACCCGGGCCCGGAGGTGGGCGATCAACTCATCGGCGTCCACGGTGGCGGCCAGTCCGTGATCGCCGGCGCCGATGGACACGGTGCGGCCGGGGAGCGTGGCGTCGGCGATGACGGGCAGTTCCTGCAGCGAACCGAACGGGGTGATGGCGCCGCGTTCGTATCCGGTCACGTCCCTGGCCACGCCGGCGTCCGGCATGGACAGCCGGTTGACGTCCAGCAACTCGCGCAACTTGGGCCAGGAGATGGCGCGCAGTCCCGGCACCAGCACGAACAGGTAGTCGCCCTTGCCGCGGCGCACCACCAGGGTCTTGATCAGGTCCTGGGGCGCTACTCCCCTGGCTGCGGCGGCCTCGGCCAGGGAGTTCACGCGGCCGTGCCGAGTGAGGGTGTGGGCCAGCCCGGAGGCGGCCAGCGCCCGCACGCCCGGGCCGTCGGGGACGTGCTCGTTCTCGCTCATCGCCCTCACCTTACGCCCGGCGACGTCACCCCCGCACGGGCCCCGCGCGCACGGCCGGTCCGGTGGGACCGCGCGCACGCTCGGTGCGATGAGGGCGCCGCACGCCCGGCTCAGTGCGGACGCGGCGCGCATGGGCTCGATGAGGGCGCCACGCCCGGCTCAGTGCTTGAAGTGCACGAAGACGCGGCCGAAGTTCTTCGAGTCCTTCTCCACCCGGTGGTAGCGCGCCTTGATGTCCTTACGGTCCAGGAACCGCAGCACGCGCTTCTTCAGTTGGCCGCTGCCCTTGCCCGGAATGATCTCCACCGTCTTGATGCGGGCGCGTTCGGCCTCATCGAGTGCCTCGTGCAGCGCCCTGTCGATGTCCTTGCTGCGGTTGTACACGTCATGCAGGTCAACGGTGAGCCGTGCCATCGCACCTCCCAGTTCACTCACCAGGATGCCACGCGCGGCCTTGACATTATGGTCGGCATTACTCGACCATTCGACAATGGCCGACCGTTCTGCCGCCCGGACGCACCCGGACTACGACCTGCCCGATGCCCTCCACCTGACGCGCCCGGAGCACTACCGCGCGCTGTTCGAGGACACCCGGCTGGCGATCATCAAGCTCCTGGACGAACGTGCCGCGACCACCTCGGAACTGGCGCAGGCGCTCGGCAGACCGAAGGGCACCGTGGGCCACCACCTGAAGGTGCTCGAGGCCGCCGGGCTGGTGCGAGTGGTGCGCACCAAGCGGGTTCGGGCCCTGGAGGCCAAGTACTACGGACGCACCGCGCGGGTGTTCTA
>CALKWS010000184.1 GCA_938004115.1 uncultured Ruaniaceae bacterium | reverse complement strand
GTTCCTCGCGTTCTGGGTGACCCAGACCGTCGAACGGTGGCGCGCGCCCATGATCCGCGCCGATGAACTCGTGCCCGGGTGAGTGGAGCGAGCATCCCGGGGCGGCGATCATCCCGGGCGCGGTCCTGCCCGCAGGCCCGCCGCCGAGGGGGTCATCTCTCGGCGTGCACCGCGGTCGGGGCCGATCAACCACCCCTTCGGCGAGTGTCCGGCTGGCGTCAGACCCGCTCGAGGTCAGGCCCGCTCGAGGGCCTCGGGCACCTCACTGGCCCATTCCGCCGGCGCCTCGGCGGCCGGCGCCTGCGGGAGGTTCCCCTTGCCGTCGGCACGCGGGATCGCGGCCAACAACGCCCGCGTATAGGGGTGCACGGGATCGTTCCAGACCACCTCCGTGGCCCCGGACTCTACGATCCGGCCGCGGTACATCACCGCGGTGCGGTCGGCGATCTGTCGTACCACCGACAGGTCGTGGGAGATGAACAGCATCCCGGCGCCCGCATCCAGGCACAGCCGGCGCATCATCGCCGCCACCCCGGCCTGGCTGGA
The DNA here is from genome assembly GCA_938004115.1 of uncultured Ruaniaceae bacterium. Lineage (GTDB taxonomy): Bacteria > Actinomycetota > Actinomycetes > Actinomycetales > Beutenbergiaceae > CALKWS01. The sequence continues at coordinate 11,290 of CALKWS010000184.1, read as the reverse complement.
GGCGTCCAGCGCCGAGATCGGCTCATCGGCCACGATCAGGTCCGGCCGGGCCGCGATGGACCGGGCGATCGCCACGCGCTGGCGCTGCCCGCCGGAGAGTTGATGCGGGTAGCGCGCGGCCAGAGCGCGGTCCAGACCCACCTGCTCCAGCCAGTGCCCCGCCTCCTGCGGGCCGCCCGCACCGCGCGCCCGCGCTGCGGCGACCCCATCGGCGACCTGAGCGGCCACACGCTTGCGCGGGTTCAACGAGGAGTTCGGGTCCTGGAACACCATCTGCATCGCCGTCAATGCCGCGGCCCGGGTGCGCAGGCCCAGTGGCGGCACCGGTTCACCGTGGTAGCGCACCGCCCCGCCGGCGGGTTTCTCCATCCCCACCACCGCGCGGGCGGTGCTGGACTTGCCGCACCCGCTCTCCCCCACCAGCGCGAGCACCTCCCCGGCCCGCACGGTCAGGGAGATGCCGTCCACGGCGCGCACCGGGTGGCGCCCGCCATACTCCACCACCAGGTCCTCCACCTGGAGCAAGTCACTCATGGGCCGACCTCCGGATCGTCCGCCGAGTCCCGCTCGGCGAGCGCTGTGCGGGCACGCTCGTCGGTGAAGTCCGACTCGGGCAGGGCGGTGAGCAGTTCCCGGGTATAGGGGTGCTCCGGGCGGGTGAAGATCTGCTCCCGCGGCCCGCGTTCCACGATGGTGCCGTGGCGCATGACGGCGACGTCGTCGGCGATCGCGCTCATCACGCCCAGGTCATGGGTTACCAGCAGCACCGCCAGTTGCCGCTCCAGGGCCAAATCCCGCAACAGGTGCAGGATGCCGGCCTGCACGGTGACGTCCAGGGCGGTGGTGGGCTCATCGGCCAGCACCACCTCCGGTTCGCACGCCAACGCGATCGCGATCGCGATCCGCTGGCGCTGCCCGCCGGAGAACTGGTGCGGGTAGCGGCCCAGCGCATCGGCCGGGTCGGGCACGTGCACGCGTTCCAGCAGGTCCACGGCCCGTTGGCGCGCCTCGGTGCGGGAGAGCCCCAGGTGGGTGCGCACATGGTCGGTCAACTGGTGGCCGATGGTCAGTTGCGGGTGCAGGCTGGCGGAGGGGTCCTGGAACACCATCGCGATGCGCCGGCCCCGGATCCGGCTCAGGTCCCGGCGGCGCAGGCCGAGCAGTTCGGTCTCGCCCAGCCGCACCGACCCGCCCAGTTGGGCGGTCCTGGGCAGCAGGCCGAGCACGGACATCGCGGTGACGGTCTTGCCCGACCCGGACTCACCGGCCAGTCCCTGGATCCGGCCCGGGACCAGGTCCAGGTCCACCCCGTTCACGATCGGGGTGGGTCGCTTGCGGGTCCCGAAGGCCACGGTGAGCCCGCGGATGGACAGCACGGGCGCCGCCGTCATCGGTCACTCCCGGCGGCCTGGGCCGGCGCGTGCGCCACACCGGCCGATTCGCGTTCGGTCTGCGAGGTGGGGTCGAGGATGTCCCGCAGGGAGTCCCCGAGGAAGTTGAACGCCATCACCACCGTGAGGATCGCCAGGCCCGGGAACACCCCGATCCACCAGCTGTCGAAGTTGCGCATCGCCTCGGAGATCATCGAGCCCCACTCGGCCGTGGGCGGTTGGGCACCCAGTCCGAGGAAAGACAGTCCGGACAGCAGCAGGATCGCGGTGCCGATGTCCAGCGCGGCCAGCACGAGCACCGGCCCGGCGATGTTCGGCAGGATGTCCCGCAGCAGCGACCGGAGCGGGGAGTAGCCGAGCAGGCGGCCGGCGACGACGTAGTTCTGGGTCCGTAGGCTCAGCACCAGGCTGCGGGTCACCCGGGCGTACTGCGGCCAGGACACCACGATCCCGGCGATCACCGCGTTGAACAGCGACGGCCCGAGCGAGGCGGCGATCACCATCGCCAGGATCACGGTGGGGAAGGCCATCACCAGGTCGGTCACGCGCATCAGCGCCTCATCCACCCAGCGGCCGAAGAACCCCGCGATCGCGCCGACGATCACGCCCACCAACGTCGAGACCGCCACCAGCAGCAGGGCCAGCGGGATGGTCACGCCGGCGCCGGCCATCAGCCGGGAGAACACGTCCCGGCCCAGACCGTCGGTGCCCAGCAGCGCCTCACCGCCGGGCGGTTGCAGCCGGGGCAGGGACTGCTCGGTGGGGGAGAACGGGATGAACGAGGAGGCGGTGAAGGCCACCACGATCCACGCCAGGGCCACCACGAGTCCGATGATCGCCAGCGGGGTGAGCCACGCCCGGGGGATCCGGGCGAAGACCGCCCGGCGCAGGCGTCGCGGTTTCATGCCGGTCTCTCCTGCGCTCATGCCAACCTCACTCGCGGGTCCAGCACGCCGTAGAGCAGGTCGACGGCGAAGTTGATCACCAGGTAGATCACCCCGACCACCAGGCCCACCCCCATCACGCCGGGCAGGTCCAGCGCGGTGGCGGAGTTGTAGGCGTAGGTGCCCAGCCCGGGCCAGGCGAAGACGGCCTCCACCAGCACCGTCCCGGACAGTAGCGCCCCGAACGCCACGCCGACGATGGTCAGGATCGGAAGGGAGGCGCCTCGCAGCACGTAGTCGAACACCACCCGCGGTCCGCTCAGCCCCTTGGCGCGGGCGGCGCGGACGTAGTCGGCGCTGAGCACCTCGAGCACCGCGGTGCGCACGAACCGGGTCAGTAGCCCGATGGTGAACAGGGACAGCACTAGCACTGGCAGGACGAGGTGCGCGGCGGCGTCGGCGAACACCTCCAGGTCACCGTCCAGCAGCGCGTCGATGGTGTACATCCCGGTGACCGTGGGCGGTGGGGTCAGCATCGGGGACAACCGGCCCGAACCAGGTGCGATGCGCAGTTGCAGGAAGAACACGTGGAAGCTGACCAGCGCCATCCAGAACGTGGGCACGCTCAGCCCGATCAGGGAGACCACGCGCACCACCTGGTCGCTGACCTGGCCGCGGCGGTAGGCGGCGATGGTGCCCAGCGCCGTGCCCACGCACAGGCTGACGATGATCGACCAGATCGCCACCTCGAAACTCGCGGGGATGGCGGTGGCGAGATCCTCGGTCACCGGCCGGCCCGTGGTCAGGGAGGTGCCCAGGTCGCCCTGGACCAGATTGGTCAGGTAGGTCAGGTACTGCACCGGCAGCGGCTGGTCCAGCCCGTGCCGTTCCACGTAGGCGGCCACGGTCACCGGGTTCTGCGATGCTCCCTCGCCCAGGGCGGCGGCGATCGGGTCCCCGGGGACCATGTTGGTCAGGATGAACGTCACCAGGGTGACGCCCAGGAGCAGCAGGACCGATGTGCCCAGACGGCGCAGCAGGTATCCGGCCAGGGGTGACCCGGCCGGATACCTGCGCTTCGTCGGTGCCGCCACGGACGGTCAGTCGGCCGAGGAGATCTCGGCGATGTCGATCGTCCAGGTGGAGTTGTACGCCACGCCGGTGATACCGGCGGCGGTGGCGATGTTGGAGCCGGGCACGATCAACGGCACGAACGGGCCGCTGTCCTGCATCGCGGTGGCGAAGTCGGTGAAGCGCTGCTCCCGGGAGTCCGGGTCGGTCTCCAGCAGTGCCGCCTCGGCCAGGTCGGCCACCTCCGGTGCCATGTCCTCGGTCCAACCCGCACGAAGGCCCACGGTCCGGCCGGGCCCGAAGGGCAGGAAGTTGGCCGAGTCGGCGTAGTCCGGGCCCCAGAACCACAGCCCGAAGGCCTCCTGGCCGCCGGCGTACGCCTCGATCTCGGTGGCGAACGGGGCGGGGGCGAGTTCCACGGTGATGCCGGCCGCGGCAAGCTGGTCCTGGATCCGCTCGGCCAGCGGGGTGAAGGCGACACCCCCGACGGGGAAGTCGTTCGGGTACTGCAGCGTGACGGTCTCACCGTCGTACCCGGAGGCGGCCAGGGCCGCCTCGGAGCGCTCCAGGTCCTGCTCGACACCGTCGGTCAGCGCACCCAGGTAGTTCGGCGGGATCACGCCGGTGGCCTGCTGGGCACCGGCCCCGGCCAGTTCCAGCAGCGCGTCGTAGTCCAGGGCGTACCGGACCGCCTCGGCGAACTCGGGGTTGGCGGTCACGTCGCCGACCTCCTCGTTCTGGTTGATCAGCAGGAAGATCGTCTGGGAGGAGGCCGCGGAGTTCACCGTGTGCTCCTCACCCAGTTCGGCCACCTGGTCACCGCTCAGGTCCACGGCCACGTGGGAGTCCCCGCCTTGCAGGTTGATCAACTGGGTGGCGCTCTCACTGACGTTGCGGATCACCACGCGCTCGAACTCCGGCTGCGCCGGGCCGTTGTAGTTCTCGTTCCGGGTGAGCACCACCTGGGAGGTCAGGTCCAGGGAGTCCAGCACGTACGGGCCGGAACCGGCGGAGTTGTTGTCCAGGAAGGACTGGGCGTCGTCCTCGCCGTCGGTGGTGCCGCCGTTGGCGGCCACCTCCTCGGAGTTCACGATCGCCAGCGAGGGGTTGGCCATCAGCGCCGGGAGCTGCAGCGAGGGGTTCTCGGTGCTCAACCGCACGGTCAGGTCGTCGACCTTCTCCACGGTGATGCCGTCCATGAGGAAGCCGGCCCGGCTGACCTCGACCATCCCGGCCACCCGCTCCAGGGAGAAGACCACGTCGTCGGCGTCGATCACCGAACCGTCGGAGAACGTGCGCTCCCCGTCCAGGGTGAAGGTGAACTCGGTGGCATCCTCGTTCTGCTCATAGGTCGCCAGGTTCGGCACCGGGGTGGTCTCGTCGCCGGGCTCGAAGGTGAGCAGGCTGTCGTAGACGGCCTTCACCACCATGTACCCGGTCTGGTCATAGGTGCGTCCGGGGTCGCCGGTCTCGATGATGAAACTGGTGTCGATCACCAGCGTGTCTCCGATGTCCCCGGCGCCATCGGCATTGTCGCCGTTGCCGCCGGAGCAGCCGGCGAGGACCAGGGCGGCGGAGGCGATGACCGCTGCTCCCGCCCGACGAATTCGTTTGGCCACGAATCTTCCTATCTCATTGTGTGGACACCGCGTCCCGAACTTCAGTACTGGACGACAGCCCGAAGATTGACATGTTTCGCTTCGGTTTGTCTAGCCAGTCCGCGTTCTGCTCGGATAGTGTGCGCTGTGTGCCACATCACAACGTCAATTCATCTAGTTCCGATGCGAAGCGCGGGGCCGGTGCTGGACGAAGTGCCAGTCCCCTCGACGCGACCAACCTGAAGATCTTGGAGGTGCTCCGCGACGACGCGCGCATCTCGATCGCCGCGCTGGCCGAGCGTGTGGGGATCTCCCGCGCCAACGCCTACACCCGCGTGGGGGACATGGTCGAGCAGGGCGTCATCACCGGGTATGCCGCGCAGGTGGACCCGGCCAAGGTCGGGCTGGGTATCTGTGCGCTGGTGTTCGTCAGCGTGCACCCCCAGACGTGGGACGCGTTCCGGGCCCGGATCGTCCAGATGCCCGACATCGAGTCGTGCCGGATCACCACCGGGGAACACGATGCGATGCTGCTGATCCGGGCCGGGGACGTGGGGGCGATCCACGAGTTCGTGATCGGGGAGATCGCCGCGCTGCCCCAGGTGAAGAGCGTGGAGACGGTGCTGGTGCTGGACGAGGTGTTCCAGCGCCCTTACCTGCTGCCCACCGACCTTCCCGAGCGCGCCGGCGCCGACTCCGGCATGGGCCTGATGCGGTTCACCCGCGCCAGCCCCGACCGGCCGGGCCTGCGCCGCTGAGCAGTCCGCTCAGGCCTGGACGCACACGCTCTCGTGCTGCACGCCGTCCTTCTCGAAGGCCTCCACCAGGTAGAGCCGCCCGTCCTCACGGCGCTCAACGATGCTGTCCGCCTCACCCATCACCATCTCGCCGGTCTTCTTCTCATGGGCGAAGCGCAGGGTGATCCGCCCGTCGGTGAAACTGCCGACGAAGCGGCCGACCCGAACGGTGTCCCCGGTGTACTCCCCCCAGAGCAGGTGGCCGTCCTGGTGGTAGTCGAAGGAGGTGGGCGCATGTGGGTCCACCTCGGAGGCGGTGGAGGAGACCATCACGAACGTCATACCGTCGATCGAAGCGGGCGCATCGGAAGCAGAAGTCGGTGTGGACACGGGGGCGAGTATGCACAGGCCGACCGGCCCGTCCACAAATCGCCGGCAGATCTTCTCCTGACGCGAGACTACCGGATCCGCCGGTGAGACGTTCTGCTTCCGGCCGGCCGCTTCGCCGGACGTTACATCTCTTCGTGGGTGTTCGGGTCACCGCCGAACCGCCGACCGTCCGGGCGGGTGAGCGCACCGATCGCGGCCACCTCGTCGTCGGTCAGGACGAACCCGGTCAGATCCAGGTTCGTCACCTGCCGCTCCGGGCTGGCCGACTTGGGTAGCGGCATGGCACCCAACTGCAGGTGCCAGCGCAGGAGCACCTGGGCCGGGGTGACGCCATGGCGCTCGGCGGCGCCGGCGATCGCGGGTTCCTCGAAGGACACGGTGCCCTTGCCCAGCGGACTCCAGGACTGGGTGAGGATGCCGCGGTCGGTGTGTACTGCGCGCATCTGCTCCTGGGTGAAGTAGGGGTGCAGTTCGATCTGGTTCAGCGACGGCGTCACGCCGGTGGCGTCGATCACCGCATCGAGGTGCTCGGTGGTGAAGTTGGAGACGCCGATAGTGCGCGCCAGGTCCCGCTCACGCACCTCCACCAGCGCTTCCCATGCCTGCACGTACAGGCCCTGGCTCGGGTTCGGCCAATGGATGAGCACCACGTCCAGGTAGTCCAGCCCGGTGGTGCGCAGGGAGTCCTCCACGCTGCGGATGGCGCGCTCCTTGGCGTGGTCCCGGCCGGGCACCTTCGTGGCCACCTGAATGTCCTCCCGCGGTATCCCGGCGGTGCGCACCACCTCGCCCACCTCGGCCTCGTTGCCGTAGTTGACCGCCGAGTCCAGGTACCGGTACCCGGCCTCCAGCGCGCTGTGCAGGGCACTGACCGCTTCCTTCCCGCGCAGGGAACTGGTGCCGAACCCGACCGCGGGTAGCCGGTTACCGTCGTTGAGGGGGAAGTCTGCTAGTTCTGCTGCGTCCATGGCCCCACCGTAGTTCGCACCCGCTCGCACTGCCCGGTGGTGTCCCTCAGCACGCAGGACGACGGCGCAGCCCCCCGGTCGAACCGGCAGGTGCAGCCGGGCTACTTCGTGAAGCACAGGCAGAACGGGTGCCCGGCCGGGTCGGCGTAGACCTGGAACGCGTCCGGTTCCTCGGTGTACTCGGCCTCCTTGAGCATCCGCGCGCCGAGTGACATCACGTGCTCATGCGCGGCCGGGAAGTCCTCCACCCACAGGTCCAGATGCACTTGCTGCGGCGTCCCGTCGGGCCACTGTGGCGGTATGTGGTCCGGCGCCAACTGCACCGCGACCTCTGGGACACCGTCCACGAGCACGGTGTGCCAGTCGTCGTCGGCGTCTACGGTGCCCCCAAGTACCCCGGCCCAGAATTCACTCTCCGTGGCGATGTCCGCGGCGTCGAAGACGACGATTCTCCGATTGATCCTCATCTGATCCGCCCTTCCTGATCGGTGGGCGTCTCCGGAGCCGGAGGGCCCGAGGGATGGAGGGGCTCGACCTTATCGCGCGTGGGTTGGCCCGGTACACGGAATAGCGCACCTGGTGCGGTGTTGAGGTAGGCGTGAAGAACATCGGATTCCTCTCCTTCGGGCACTGGACCCCGCATCCGCAGTCCAAGACGCAGTCGGCCTCGGATGCGCTGCTGCAGTCGATCGACCTTGCGGTGGCCGCCGAGGAACTCGGCGCCGACGGTGCCTACTTCCGGGTGCACCACTTCGCGCGGCAACTGGCCTCCCCGTTCCCGTTGCTCGCGGCGATCGGGGCGCGCACCGAGCGCATCGAGATCGGCACCGGGGTGATCGACATGCGTTACGAGAACCCGATGTACTTCGCGGAGACTGCCGGCGCCGCCGACCTGATCGCCGGCGGGCGCCTGCAACTCGGGATCTCCCGAGGCTCCCCGGAGCAGGTGATCGACGGCTGGCGCTACTTCGGGTACGAGCCGCCGGAGGGCAAGTCCGACGCCGATATGGCCCGCTTGCACACCGAGGTGCTGCTGCAGGTACTCGGCGGGCAGGGCTTCGCCGAACCCAACCCCCGCCCGATGTTCCCCAACCCGCCCGGCTTGCTCCGTATCGAGCCCCACTCACCCGGCCTGCGCCGTCGGATCTGGTGGGGTGCCGGCTCCAACGCCACCGCGACCTGGGCCGCCGAACTGGGCATGCACCTGATGAGTTCCACGCTCAAGGACGACGAGGACGGCCGCCCCTTCCACGTCCAGCAGGCCGCGCAGATCCAGGCCTTCCGCGAGGCGTGGGCCGCCGCCGAGCACGAGTACGAGCCGCGGGTGTCGGTGTCGCGGAGCATCATCCCGATCGTGGACGGCCAGGATGCCCGCTTCTTCGCCGGGGACCGGGGCGGCGGGGACGACGTCGGCGTGATCGAACCGGGGACGCGCTCGATCTTCGGCCGGTCCTACGCCGATGAGCCGGACGCCCTGGTCGAGCAGCTCCGGGGCGATGAGGCGATCGCCGCGGCCGACACCGTCCTGATCACCGTGCCCAACCAACTGGGCGTGGACTACAACGCCAAGATCATCGAGAACCTGCTCACCCACGTCGCGCCCGGCCTGGGCTGGCGCTGACCGACGACGACGCCGGCTGCCCGTTCGTCAGCGTCCCGGTAGGTGCTTGCTCGCCTCCCGCACGCTCAACGGGCTGAGCCGAGCGGCGTGCTCGGTCAGGAATGCCCGCACCCAGTCCGAGTCGGTCTTGGCGTACTCGCGTAGCGCCCACCCGATGGCCTTGCGGATGAAGAACTCCCCGCCATGGCGGGAACCCTCCAGGTTGGCGCTGAGGCTGTGTGCCAACAGTGTCGTGTCCGTGTGCTCCCGGGACCGTAGTTGCGCCAGGATCGCGGTGCGCCGCAACCACATGTCCTCATCGGTGGCCCAGGCGCTCAGCACCGGCTCGACGACGACGGGCTCGGCGCGCAGCACCTCCCCCACCAGGTGCGCCGCGATCTCATCGACGTGGTCCCACCAGGCACCGGTGGTCACCAGGTGCCGGTACAGCCCGAGCGCCGCCGGGGTGCGGAAGGGTGCGAACACCCGATGCCGGGCGACGGCGGAGGCGGCGTACCGCTCCTCCCGCCGGGCGGCCTGGTCCCACAGCGCGCGGATAGTGGCCTGCCACTGGGCGGCGGTGGGGATCGGGTGGCTCGCCACGGCCGCCCTGGCGATCGCCCGCACCTGGGCCATCGGCACTCCGTGGAACGGCATCGCCGACTTCATGTACCGCTGCTGCGCGGCAGCACGCTCCGGATCGCCGGCACGGGCCAACTCGGCGCGCACGGTCGCGATCAGGTCGGTACGCACGGGCTCGGACCAGCCGGTTGCGGCGGCTTCATTGATCACCCGGCAGTCTCACGCCCCCGCCGTCTCACATCGCCCGGGCCACACTGCGCCGCAATGCCAACGAGCCCAGCACCACCAGCACCAGCGCCATCCCGGCCAGCACCGCCAACCCGGCGCCGATGTCCGCCAGTCCCCCGCCGTGGCGCTGGATCTGCGCGAACGCCTCATACCCCCAGGCGTGCGGGGTGATGTGGGCGACGGTGTACAGGGTGTCCGGGAAGAACTCCAGCGGGAACATGCACCCGCCCAGGGCGCCCAGCACCAGTCCCAGGCCCACCGACACCCCGGAGGCGGCGCCCTCGTGGTCCATCAGCGCACCCAGCAGCATCGCGGCCCCGGTGGCGACTGCGGCGAACACCGCGATGATCAGCAGCGCTAACCACGTGGTGCCGAAGTCCACGTCGAACAACCAGATGCTGGCGAGCATGATGTAGCCCCCCTGGACCACCGCGATCACCCACCGGCCGGCGAGTTGGCCCAGCAGCGCCTGCGGGCTGGACAGCGGTGCGGCCAGCACCCGGCGCTGGATGCCCAGCCGGCGGGACTGGATCAGCATCACCGCGCTGGACAGGGTGGACAGGAACACGAACAGCAGCAGCATCGTGGCCGCCGAGAGGTCGAACTGACCCAGGCCCGCGAACTCCTGGGCCACCTGATCGATGTTCTGCACCCGCAACTCGATCGGGTCGACGCTGCTGCGAGCCGCATCCAGCGCGGCGGACGCCTCGCCCGCGTCCAACCCCTGGTCCACGAGCACGGCCTGCTGGGTCTGCTCCAGCGACACCGCCTGCAGCACGGTGCGCACCCGCTGGGCGGTGGCCGGGGCGGTGCCGCCGGAGGCCACGATCATCTCCACCTGCGCCTCGCCGCCGTCGGCGTAGGACTCCTCGGCCGCCGCGGGGACATACAGCCCCACCTGGGTGCGCCCGCGGGCCACCATCGTGCGCATCTGCTCCTGGTCGGCCTCCCGAACCTCCAGGTCCGCCGCGGTGAGTTCGTCCGCCAGGTCCCGCTGCAACTGGCCCTGGGCGCCGCTGATCGTCACCGAGCCCGACCCCCCGCCTCCGCCGAACTGCAAGCCGAGTACGAGCACCAACAGCAGCGGGAAGATCAGCACGAAGAAGATGTTCGACCGGTCCCGGGCGAACCGGCGCAACTCGGTGCCGGCGATCGCGATCACGGCCCTCATCGCGGCGCTCCCGCGCTCGTACCGGTCATAGTTCCGCCCCTCGGTCGGGCACCAGGCGGGAGAGCACCGTGCACACCGCCGCGAACACCACCATGGTCAGGATCGGCGTGGTCAGGTCCGCCAGTCCGCCACCGCCAGCGGTGATGCCCAGCCCACGGGTGAAGGCGCCGATGGGATTGAGATCGAGCAGCGCGCCGGCCAGCCCGCCGGCCGTGAGGGGGAAGAACGCCCCACCGAACATGCCCAGCACGACGGCGAGGATCGACTGGATCACGCTGGCCTGCTCGGCGGTGCGCGCCAGGCGGGCGACGACGAAGGTCAGCGACGTAGCGGCGGCCACCACGCAGAGCACGAGCAGGCCCACCAGCGGCACCGACCCGAAACTGACCCCGAACAGCAGTCCGCCCACCACCAGCAGCACCGCGGTGGCCGCCACGCCGATCAGGTAGGCCGAGGCGGCTTTGGCGGTGACGATCAACCCGGGGCGCATCGGCATCGAGCGCAGGCGCATCAGGGTGCCCTGCTCCCGTTCGCGGATCAGGGAGATCACCCCGAAGCCCACGGTGAACAGCAGGAACAGCCCGGCCTGCCCGGCCACCATCATGCCGGAGCCGGACAGTTGCTCGGTGGCGGTCTGGCCGGCCACGGCGGTGACCGGGGGCGTGGCGGC
>CALKWS010000183.1 GCA_938004115.1 uncultured Ruaniaceae bacterium | reverse complement strand
TACACCTTGGCGATGCCCAGCCCCCGCCCGCCCTGCGCGGAGGGGGAGTCCTGGGCATACAGCAGCCAGTCGTTCATGTCCACATCACGATGCCACCACATCGCGTGGTCCAAACTGGCGACGGACATCCCGCGCCGGCGCCAACTGAGGCCGTGGGCCCGCAGCACCGGCTCCAGCATGATCTGGTCACACGCGTAGGCCAGCATCGCCCGGTGCTGCACCTGGTCCCCGGGCACGTGCCCGCGGGCGCGCATCCACAGGTGCTGGATCGGTGTGGTCTCCTCGGCCGGCCCGAGGAACAGGCCGCCCTCGGCATGGCGCACGTCGAAGGCGAACGTGCGGTAGAAATGCTGGGCGAGAGGATGGTCGATCGCCCGGAACTGGTCCACCGCGCTAGGCAGGTCTTCCGGATCGGGCACGGCAGGGGCGGCCAGGGCGTGCTCGATACCGTCCTGGACCTCCTGGAAGGAGGTGATCATCGACAGGATCGGCTTGCCGAACTGGATCGCGTGCACCCGCCGGGCGGTGAAGGACCGTCCGTCGCGGAGCCGTTCCACCGTGAAGGTGATCGGCTCCTCCAGGTCTCCGGGCCGGAGGAAGTACCCGTGCACCGAGTGCGGCAACCGCCCCGGGGCCGTGGTGGCCGCGGCCGCCACCATGGACTGGCCCAGCACCTGGCCGCCGTAGACCCGTCCGTGCACCTGCGGCACGGAGCGGCCGATGAAGGTGTCCTCACCGTCCGGGCGCAGATCCAGATAGGTCAGCAACTCCCCAAGGGGATCGGGGTCCTCGTCGTCGAAAGCCGGTCGCCCCGGCGAGGAACCCATCAGCGCTCGCCGCCCTCGGTGCCGTCGTCGTCATGGGCGTTGATCATGAAGTGTGCGGCGCGTTCCAGGTAGTCCCACAACTGGTTCTCGTGGATCGGGGCCAGCTGCGCCTCGCGCACCGCGACGCGCATGTGCGCCAACCAGCGGTCGCGGGCCTTGGGCGTCACCCGATACGGCGCGTGCCGCATCCGCAACCGCGGATGACCGCGCTGCTCCTGGTACGTCGTCGGTCCGCCCCAGTACTGCTCGAGGAACGTGCGCAGCCGGTCCTCCGCGGGCCCGAGGTCCTCCTCCGGGTACATCGGGCGCAGCAGGTCGTCGGTGGCGACGAGTTCGTAGAACCGGGACACGATCTTGCGGAAGGTGGGCTCACCTCCCACCGCGGCCCAGAACGAGTCCGCGCGGTCCGTACCCCGGCGCTTCGGAGTCAACCCGAGTTGGGATTGCGCGGCCGTCGTGGCGGGCTCGGCGGATACGGATTCGGCGGAGTGCTGGGATGAGGTGGACACATCACCAGGGTAATCGGCTCACAAGCCCAGTTCGGCCAGCACCTTCAGGTGTTCCCGAACGGCGACCCGGGCGCCCTGGGCACTGTCCGCGGCCAGCGCCAAGGTGGCGGCCTGCTCGCACTCGGTCACCGTCAACGACCCCAGCACGGCCGAAACGTCCCCCAACGCGCGGGGCGTCATCGACAGGGACCGCACCCCCATGCCCACCAGCACCGCCGCCAGCGCCGGGTCCGCAGCCGCCTCACCGCAGACCGCCACCGGCCGGTCCTGGGCCTGACCACCCGAACACGTGGCACGCACCAGCGCGAGCACCGCCGGGTCCCAGGTGCTGGCCATCCTGGACAGGGACCCCAGCAACCGGTCCGCCGCCAGGGTGTACTGGGTCAGGTCGTTGGTGCCCACCGAGGCGAAGTGGGCACGGGCCAGCATCGGCCCGGCCAGCAGTGCGGCGCTGGGTACCTCGACCATCACCCCGGCGGTGGCCAACCCGTGCCTGGCCGCGCGGTCCACGAACTCCTCGGCCTCGGCCACCGTGGACACCATCGGCGCCATCACCCACACCTCGGCCCGTTCGGCCGCGGCGGCCTCGGAGATCGCCGCCAGTTGCCGCTCCAGCACCTCCGGGAAGAACGCCGCCGTGCGGTACCCGCGCACCCCCAGGGCGGGGTTCGCCTCATGCTCCGGGTTGAGGAACGACATCGATTTGTCCGCCCCCGCGTCCAGGGTGCGGATCACCACCTTCTTCCCGCCGAACGCCGCGAGCACCTCCCGGTAGGCCCGCACCTGCTCGTCCAGGTCGGGTTCGTCCTCCCGGTCCAGGAAGCAGAACTCCGTGCGGAACAGGCCGATGCCCTCCGCCCCCGCCCGGGCCGCGTCCGCGGCTTCGCCGGGATCGCCGATATTCGCCAGCAGTTCCACCTTCTGGCCGTCGGAGGTGTGGCACGAGCCGGCGTACGTGCGCTGTTGCACCGGTTTCAACGCGGCGGCGACGGTATCGGCGTCCGGCTCGATCTGCACCACCCCGGAACCGCCGTCCACCAGGACCAATGCGCCCTCGGCGAGCCGATCCACATCGGGGCCCAGGCCCACCACCGCCGGGATGCCCAGGGAGCGGGCGAGGATCGCGGTGTGCGAGGTGGGCCCGCCCTCGGCGGTGACCAGGGCGTGGACCTGTTCGGGGTCCAACCCGGCGGTGTCGGCGGGGGACAGGTCGGTGGCCACGAGCACGAACGGCTCGGGCCGGCGCGGCACCCCGGGCATCGGGGCGCCGGTGAGTCTGGCGATGATCCGGTCCCGCACGTCACACACGTCCGGCACCCGCTCGGCGAAGTAGCCGCCCAGGGAGGCGAACTGTTCGGTCACCGCCCCGGCCGAGTCCCACACGGCGCGCTCGGGTGTGATCCGGCGTTTGCGGGTCAGCCGCTGGGCCTCGTTGACCAGGGTGGGGTCCTGGGCGATCTGGGCGGTGGTCCGCAGCAGTTCCTGGGCGGGTTTCTCCTTGCAGGCCTCGGCCCGTTCGCGCAGGTCCTCGGCGACCTGCGCCGCCGCGGTGGCGATGCGCCCGGCCGCAGCCTCCACGTCACCGCGTAGTCGGTACGCCGGCGGTTCTTGCCGGCCGGTGACCATCCGGGCCACCTTGGCGTGCACCCGTCCGGGGCTGACGCCCACACCGTGAATCGACGCGGTGGCCGGTTCAGTACTCATCACCTTGACCCTTCGCAGGCGGTAATCGGCCGATGGCCCCATTGTCCACGGGGACGGGGGTGGATATGCACATGTAGAGTGGGATGAGTCACAAGGGTGGCAGGACTAGCCGTCCACCGCGCGTGCGGCGATCGCTGGTGTACGCGCCGGCGGCCCCGACCCCCTTCCGCACCGACCGATCCTGGGAGCGAACGTGAGTAAGGCCGAGGACATCCTCGCGGCATTGGGCGGTAACGACAATGTCGTGGAACTCGAACCGTGCATCACCCGGTTGCGGGTGGAGGTGAAGGACCCCGAGCAGGTCCATGAGGACGACCTGCGCAGCAGCGGGGCCTTCGGAGTGGTGCGCTCCGGCCGCGTGGTTCAGGTGGTGGTCGGTCCGGAGGCCGATGACCTGGCAGGGAGCATCGACCAATTGCGTCAGTGACGTCACCGGACAGGGTGCGCGGCCCGGGCGTGTCCGCGCGGCGGCGGTGATGGCCGACGGCGAGGCGCACGTGGTAGCCGACGGCGGGGCTCGTCCGATGGCCGACGGCGGGGCGCACCGGGACGCCGCGGTGCACCCCGGTGGGGCGCACCCGGGCGACCCCGACCCCCGCCCCCACCTACGCCCGGACCGGCTGGACCGCCTCTGCCGGCGCCTGGGCTTTCGCGACGCGGACCGCCGGGAACTGCTGCACCAGGCGGCGCACCTGAGCACCGAGGACCTGGCTGATATCGCCCGCGCCGCCGGGGCGCTGCGCGGACTCCTGGGCCGGTGGGGCATGGACCGGCCCGAGGTGTTCGCCGACTTCCCCGACCGCCCCGGGCGCCCTCGCGGGCTGATACCGATGCTCGCCCTGCTCTGCGGGGTGCCCGAGGTCCGGGACTATCACGCCCGGCGCGGCATCGCCGAGGCCGACACGATGGCCGCCTTGGCCGACCTGGGCCAGCAGGTATGGGTCTTCCGTCAGGTCTTCGGTGAGTTCGGCCTGGACTCCCAGGGTTGGCTGACGACCGCCTGGGCCGGGGCGTTCTTCTGGCTCGGACGGTTGCAGTTCAACCTCATGCCCTACCGCGGGGGACACGTCATCTCGGTGCACATCCCGCAGACCGGACCGTTGGCACCCGCCGCCGTCGACGAGGCGTTCGGCCGCGCGGAGGCGTTCTTCGCCACCCACTTCCCCGACGCGCCCGCCACGTCGTTGCACTGTGATTCCTGGCTGCTCGACCCGCGTCTGGGCGAGGTGCTGGACCCGGATTCGAACCTGGCCCGGTTCCAGCGCCGCTGGCGGCTGACCGGCGAGGCGAAGGAGGCCGACGCCAGCGTGCTCTACTTCGTGTTCCGCTACCGCCCGCGGCCGGGTGAGGCACCCGACCGGCGCGCACTGCCCCGGACCACTAGTTTGGAGCGGGCCGTGCTGGACCACCTGGACACCGGCGGCCACTGGTACTCCCACACCGGTCTGATCGACCTGTGAGGCGGTGTGCACCGGCCGGAGCGCCGGAACGGCCCGCGTCCAGTTTCTGGCAAGATCACCCCTAGCGGTCCGGGAACCGCAGCCGACGACGTCGACGTGAGAGAGCCGTGAACGTATCAGATCAGGAGCCCGCCGCTTCCGCCGACGCGCCCGATGAGGACCTGCGCGCACTCGCCCAGGCCCACGGGGTCGCGGTGGAGTTCTGGGACTACCGGGGCGCCCGACGGCAGGTCAGTGCCGACACCATCAGGGCCGTGCTGACCGCCCTGGATGTGCCGGCGGACACCCCCGAGCAGGTGCGAGGGGCGCTGGAGGACGCACGATTGGCCCCCTGGCGGCGAGTGCTGCCGCTCAGCATCGTCACCATCGCCGGCGCGGAGCAGCAGTTCGCCGTGCACGTACCGCACGGCCGCTCGGTGCACGTGCGGGTGCTGCTGGAGACCGGTGGCGTCCGCGACGTGCCCCAGGCGGAGAACTGGGTGGAACCCCAGGACGTCGACGGCGTACTCACCGGCCGTGCCACCTTCGTACTCCCCGCCGACCTTCCCCTGGGCTGGCACCAGGTGGTGGCCGACGTCGACGACGGCACCCGCGCCGACTGCGTCCTGGCCGTCACACCGCAGTCGCTGACCGCACCGGACCTCCGGCCGGAGTACGGTGACCGGGCCTGGGGCCTGATGACGCAGTTGTACTCGGTACGCTCGCAACGTTCCTGGGGCATCGGTGACTTCGCGGACCTGGCCGAGATCGGCAGCCTGGGAGCGGACCTGGGGGCCGACTTCGTCCTGATCAACCCGCTGCACGCCGCCGAACCCTCGGTGCCGCTGACCCCCTCGCCGTACCTGCCGGCCACCCGGCGGTTCATCAACCCGATCTACATCCGGCCCGAAGACATCCGTGAGGCCGCCTACCTGCCCAGCGCGCAGCGCACGCTGCTGGAGTGGGGCGTGGAGGGCGTGGCCGCGCAGAACACCGATCCCGGACCGATCGATCGGGACGCGGTGTGGGAGGCCAAGAAACCGGCGCTGGAGACGATCTTCTCCGCCGGACGTTCCCGCGCGCGGCAGCGCGGCCTGGAGGCGTTCCGCCGCGAGCAGGGGCAGGGACTGGAGGACTTCGCGCTGTGGTGCGCGGTCCGGGAGACCTACCCGGAGGAGCAGTGGCCGCTGCATCCGGGCGCGACCCGCGCGGACATCGCCCGGCTGCGCCGGGAACTGGCCGACCGGATCGATTTCCACGTGTGGCTGCAATGGGTGGCCGACGCCCAGCTCGCCACCGCGCAGCGCATCGCGACGGCTCATGGGATGTCGATCGGGATCATGCACGACCTTGCGGTCGGGGTGCACCCCCAGGGCGCCGATGCATGGATGCTGCGGGACGTCCTGGCCGGGGACATCAACGTGGGCGCGCCGCCGGACATGTACAACCAGCAGGGTCAGGACTGGTCCCAGCCGCCGTTCCGTCCGGACCGGTTGGCCGAGCAGGGCTACGCCCCGTTGCGCGACATGGTGCGTACGGTGCTGCGGCACGCCGGCGCGCTGCGGGTGGACCACATCATGGGGTTGTTCCGGTTGTGGTGGATCCCGGCGGGACGCTCCCCGGAGGAGGGCACCTACGTCCGGTACGACCACGAGGCGATGGTGGGCGTGCTCGCGCTGGAGGCCCACCGCGCCGGTGCGATGGTGATCGGCGAGGACCTGGGCACCGTGGAGCCCTGGGTGCGCACCTACCTGCAGGAGCGCGGGGTGCTGGGCACCTCGGTGCTCTGGTTCGAACGGGAGGACGACGGCCGGCCGCTGCCGCCGGAGCAGTACCGGCGCCTGGTGCTGGGCACCGTCACTACCCACGACCTACCGCCCACCGCGGGGTACCTGGCCGAGGAACACGTGGATCTGCGTGAGGCGCTGGGGCTCCTCACCGAACCGGTGGACCAGGTACGGGCCGCGGCGCGTCAGGAGCGGGCGCAGATGGACCAGGCGCTGAGTGAGCGGGGGCTGCTGCCGGAGTACCCCACCGAACGCGAACGCGTGGAGGCGCTGCACCGTTACATCGTGCAGAGCCCGGCGATGCTGATCGGCGTCTCCCTGGCCGATGCGGTGGGGGAGCGCCGCACCCAGAACCAACCCGGCACGGACACCGAGTACCCGAACTGGAAGATCCCTCTGGCCGACGGCGCCGGGCAGTGCGTGCTGGTGGAGGACCTGCCCGGCAACGCGCGGTTCGCCTCGCTGGTGGAGGCACTGAACAGCGAGTTCCGCCGCCGATGAGCAGCGCTGCGCCGCCCGCCGGAGGATCGGAGCCGCCCGGGGAGCCGCTGGGCCCCTCGGACGGGCGGATGGTGGTGGCCCCCATCTCCGGGGTGGTGCGAAGCCTCCGGCAGGTGCCCGACCCGGTGTTCGCGGAGGAGATGGTCGGCCCCGGACTGGCGGTCGAGCCCGACGGCGGTCACGTCCTGCAGGTGCTCGCGCCGGTGGCGGGGGTGGTGCACAAGGCCCAGCCGCACGCCGTCGTGATCACGCCCGGCTCCGATACGGGCACCGACACCGGCAGCGGGGTCCTGGTGCACCTGGGGCTGGACACGGTCCGGCTGGAGGGCGCCGGGTTCACCCTGCACGTGCGTACCGGGGACCGCGTGCACACCGGTACCCACGTGCTCGACTGGGACCCGGGGCCGGCGCGGGCCGCCGGGCTGGGGCTGATCAGTCCCGTCGTGCTGCTCGGTGTCCCGCGCACGCGGATGCGGGAACTGGCCCGGCCGGGCACCCCGGTGCGCGCGGGACAGAACCTGTTGTTCTGGAGCCAGGCCTAGCCGTCCTGGGCTCAGCAGTCCCGAGTTCAGGGGTCCTGGCCGGGTACGCCTAGGCGCGTGCGGCCCGGTCCACGCGCTGGGCGTGCAGCCTCCTGCGCACGCCGTCGGCCGATTCGGTGACCAACCGGCGCAGCGCTGGTTTTCGGTCGCCCAGGTCGCGGAGGAACGCCGCGGTTTCCGCCACCACGTCGACACCGGCCGAATCGTCGATGTCCGCCACCGCCCCGGGATACAGGCCCACCACCACGTTCTGGGCCATCTCGTGGGTATGGTCCTCCCACACCTGCTCGATCGCCTCGAAGTAGCGGCGGGCGAACGGGGCCAGCAACGCGGGGTCCTTGACCCGGTTGAACCCGGCGATCACCGCCCGGTGCACCGCGTTCGGCAGCCGATCGGCGGTGATGGCATCGGCCCAGACCTGTTCCTTCGCCGCCGCGGTGGGGATCGCGGCCCGGGCCGCCGCAGCCGCCCGTTGTCCGGTGGCGGTCGGGTCGCGCTGCAGTTCGGCCTCGATCGCCTCGGTGCCCACCGCGCCGGTGGTGACCAGCGCGGTCAGCAACTCCCACCGCAGGTCGGTGTCGACCGTCAGGCCGGGCAGGGTCATCGAGCCGTCCAGGAGACCCTGCAGCGTCTGCTGCTGGGCCGGGGTGATCGCGAACGTGGCGAAGGCCTTGACCAACTGCAGTCGCGCGTCCGAGCTCCGCCCGGGCTCCCGGGCGCCGGTCCACAACGCCTCGGCGATCCTCTCCTCGGTGTCCCGGCGGAATCGCGGGTCCACGTAGGACACGGCGGTGGTGAGTTGGCGCAACAGCACCAGCAGCACCGAGGAGTGCGTCTCGGCCGCGATATTCTTCAGCACCAGGTCGACGAAGCGGCCGGCCGGCCACTCCCCGTCGCGGGTCATGTCCCAGGTGGCTCCCCAGACCAGTGCCCGGGGCAGGGATTCGGTGAAGTCCTTCAGATGATCCACCGCGTTGGCCAGCGAGCGCTCGTCCAGACGCACCTTGGCGTACGCGAGGTCGTCGTCGTTGAGCAGGATCAGGGCGGGGGAGTCCAGGCCCACCAACTCGGGCACCGGCGTGGCCGGGCCGTCGACGTCCAACTCGATCCGGCTGGTGCGCTCCAGCGTCCCGTCGCCGGTGAGGTGGTACAGACCGATCGCGAGCCGGTGCGGGCGCAGCACCGGGTGGGTGTCGGGCGCCTCCTGGGCGATGTGGAAGGTGGTGATGCGACCCCGGTGGTCGGTCTCGATCTGAGGCCGCAGCACGGTCACTCCGGCCTCCTCCAACCACACCCGCGACCAGCCGCGCAGGTCCCGGCCGGAGGTGGCCTCCAACTCGGCCAGCAGGTCGCCCAGTTCGGTGTTGCCCCAGGCGTGCTTACGGAAATAGGAGCGCACACCGGCGAAGAAGGCGTCCCGCCCCACCCAGGCCACCAACTGCTTGAGCACCGAGGCACCCTTGGCGTAGGTGATGCCATCGAAGTTCACCAGCACGTCCTGCAGGTCGTCGATCTCGGCCACGATCGGGTGAGTGGAGGGCAACTGGTCCTGCCGGTAGGCCCAGGACTTCTCCAGTGCCGCGAAGGTGGTCCACGCCTCGGTCCACTCGGTGGCCTGCGCGGTGGCGAGGATCGAGGCGTACTCGGCGAACGACTCGTTCAGCCACAGGTCGTTCCACCAGCGCATCGTGACCAGGTCGCCGAACCACATGTGCGCCATCTCGTGCAGGATGGTCACCGCCCGGCGCTCCACCAGCGCGTCGGGCACGGCGGAGCGGAACACGTAGTTCTCCAGGAAGGTCACCGCCCCGGCGTTCTCCATCGCCCCGGCGTTGAACTCCGGCACGAAGAGCTGGTCGTACTTGGCATAGGGGTAGGGGTAGTCGAAGGCGTCCTCGAAGAACGCGAAGCCGGCCTTCGTCACCCCGAGGATGTTCTCGGCGTCCAGGTGCTCGGCCAGCGACGCCCGGCAGTACACCCCGAGCGGGATGATGCGGCCGTCGGTGCTGCGCAACTCGTCCTGCACCCGGTGATAGGGGCCGGCGATGATCGCCGTGACGTAGCACGGCAGCCTCTCGGTGGGCTCGAAGGACCAGGTGGCTGCGTCGTCGTCGGCCGTCCGGGGTTCCGGCGTGGGGGAGTTGGAGATCACGTGCCAATGCCGCGGTGCGGTGACGGTGAAGGTGAACGTGGCCTTCAGGTCGGGTTGCTCGAAGACGGCGAACACGCGCCTGGCGTCGGCCACCTCGAACTGGGAGTACAGGTAGGTCTCCTGGTCCACCGGGTCGGTGAACCGGTGCAGGCCCTCCCCGGTGGTCATGTAGGCACAGGAGGCCAGCACCCGCAGTTCGTTGTGCTCGGCAAGGTCATCCAGGTGGATGCGGGAGTCGGAGTGCACCGTGCCCGGGTCCAGTTCGCGCCCGTTGAGCACCACCCGGTGCACCTGCGGAGCGATCAGGTCGATGAACGTCGAGGCACCGGGTGCGGCGGTGAAGGTGACGGTGGTGTCGGAGGTGAACGTGGCCTCGGTGCCGGTCAGGTCGAGGCTGACGTCATAGTTGGTCACGCTCAGCAGGTCCGCGCGTGCGGCCGCCTCGGCGCGGGTCAGGTTCGTTCCGGGCACGGGGTGTCCCTCCTTGGATCTCTTAGGATGGGCGGTGGCCCACCAGGTGCGATCCTGTCACGAAGCCGCGCCCGGGGCCGAAGTGATTGCCGATCCCCCGATCCCGTCCGCTGAGGAGTGCATGTTCATGGCCAACGACGTTGCCGACTTCTGGTTCGACCCCGCGTGCCCGTGGGCGTGGATGACCTCCCGCTGGATGGATGAGGTGGCCAGTGTGCGCGACATCACCGTGAACTGGCACATCATGAGTCTGGTGGTGCTGAACGAGGACAAGGACATCCCGGAGGACTATCGCAAGTCGCTGTCGACGGCGATGGCGCCGGTGCGCCTGATCAACGCCGCGCGGGAGGTGCACGGTGAGCGGTACGTGAAGCCGTTGTACGACGCCATCGGCACCCGGTACCACCCGCAGGGTCGCCGCGATGACCAGCGGCAGGTGCTGATCGAGTCCCTCGAGGAGGTCGGGCTGCCCGCCGACTTCATCGCCTATGCCGACTCCGACGAGTACGACCAGTCACTGCGCGCCTCCCACAACCGCGGTCTGGAGCTGGTCGGACAGGATGTGGGCACCCCGATCGTGGCGTTCAACGACGTGGCCTTCTTCGGCCCCGTGATCAGCCCGGCGCCGAAGG
Organism: uncultured Ruaniaceae bacterium; assembly: GCA_938004115.1. Lineage (GTDB taxonomy): Bacteria > Actinomycetota > Actinomycetes > Actinomycetales > Beutenbergiaceae > CALKWS01. The sequence goes on along the minus strand of CALKWS010000183.1, from coordinate 3,218 downwards.
GGGAGGAGGCCGGCAAACTGTGGGACGCCGTGGTGGCAGCGGCGAGCTTCGACGGGTTCTTCGAACTCAAGCGCACCCGTACCCGCGGCCCGATCTTCGACTGACCCCGGCCCGATCAGCGGCGCGCCCCGGACGCTGCGATGCTCCGGGGTACTCGCCGCGGATGGAAGGTGAAGTAGATGGCGCCTCGTCGCCTGGGCGCAGGAGTGATCGCGCTCATCGTCATCGATGCGATCCTCCTCGTGGTGTTCCTCGCACTGCTCCTGACCCGCCCGACCGACCCGGAAGGCCCGGAGGAGGCTCGCGCCGAGCCGGCTCCTTCCCTGGCGGCACAGGTGGTCACGAAGCCGGCCCCCACCGCATCGGCCCGGCGATCTCCGGAGCCGGTGGAGACCCCGGAGCACGCCATCGAGGTGCCGGCCGACGCCCGGGACGAACCGGCCTTCGCCAGCCCCTCCCGCAATATCTGGTGCGAGATGGGCGGGGCCGGGGTCACGTGCACGATCGGCGGGCACGAGTACACCCCTCCGGAGAACCCGGAGTGCCCCGGCCAGACCGGACGGGTGGTTCACCTCACCGAGGAGGAGGCCGCGATGCCGTGTATCACCGAGGCGCCGCCCACCAGCGCCCCGGACTCCTTCCCGGAACTCGACTACGGGCAGGCCAGCCTCCAGGGGGAGTTCCTCTGCGAGAGTGAGGAGACCGGCATGACCTGCCGGTCACTGGCCACCGGCCGCGGGTTCACCCTCGCGTACCGCGAGGTGGAGTTGTTCTGACCGGGCCGGGGCGCAGGAAGGCCCGCAACACCCGGATCCATCCCTCATGAGCCTCCAGGTGGGCATCGTGCCCCGCGTCCGGAAGGAGGGCGCGCTCGGTGCCCGGACGGCGACGCAGCATCTCATCCTGCTGTTGCGAGGTGAACATGCCGTGCTCGGCGAACACCGCGAGGGTCGGCGTGGCCAACTGCTCCCACTCGGTCCATCTGGGGGCGTGCACGGCGGCGATCGTCCGCTCCATGATGTCGGCGTCGAACCGCGGGTACAGTCCCCCGGGGCCGGCCCGTAGATCCTGCGTCCAGGCCCGGGCAAGCGCGGTTCCACCGAGGAAGGCTTCCGCCGCTCGCTCGTCCCGGAACGGCACCGGCCAGGAGGCGAGGTACCCACCCAACTTGCGCGCCTCGCCGTCGTCCGCCCCGCCCGGATGACCCTCCAGGAGCACGAGCCGACGCACCAGGTCAGGGTGCGCGGCGGCGACCAGCAGTGCGGTGTGGGCGCCCATGGAGTGCCCCACGAGATCGAAGCGCTGGCTCGGAAGGAGTTCCTCGGCGACGGCGACCACGTCCGCCACGAAAGCCTCCCGGGACACGTCGGCCGGGCGGCGGGTGCTGCACCCATGACCGCGTTGATCGATCAGGAGCACCCGGAAACGGTCGGCCAGTGCGGCCGCGGTGGGCAGGAGCTCCCGGGAACTGCCGGCCAGCCCGTGCAGCAGGATGAGCGCGGGACCCGTGCCCCCGAGGTCGAAGGTGGCGATGTCGACGCCGCTCCGGTGCACGAGCCGGGCGGGCGGTAGTTCCGCGGCGGTCATCATGGGCTCGATTCTGCCGGTTCGACGGCGCCGGGCCCGGGTGATTATCGACGGCGGCCCGGATCGTCCCCTCGGCGGCATGGTCGGCGTTCCGTGAAGCCGCCACGCCCGGCTGCCTGTGATGCGAGCACGGCCCGCCTTCCGCGATGTGAGACGGGTGGGGCCAGGGGTGTGGCCCGGCGGTGGCCGTGGTCGACTTGGATCATGCCTTCGACATCGAGGACCGCCGCGCGCCGTGAGCATGCCCGGCCGGTGGTGACCGGGCAGTGGTGTAACAGCCGAATGCCGACACCTGCCCGCCTCCACACCCCCTGCTCGACTCGAAGGAACGATCCATGGCCATCACCACCGGCACCCCCTGGGACCTGGCACTGAACCAGCGCGTTCACCGCGCTCCCGCTGGCGTGAGGTCAGCCGCCCCGCCCCGGTCGCTGACCGTCCCGCCGGGCACGGATGCTCCGCCGGGCACCGGTGAGGCGCTCGGCGCCGGGGCACTGAGCGCGCGGGCCGCCTACCAGCAGGCCCTGTACCGGCGCGCGCGCATCGTGGACATCCGCACCGAGGCGGAACGTGACCGCTGGGGATCCGTCCACGATGTTCCCGGGGTCGCCGAGATCGACCGTGCCGCGTTGGTCGAGTGGCTGGTGGAGCACCGTTCGGGTGCCCCGGTGGTCCTCCTCAGCCAGGAGGGCGCCGAGGCGGCCGCGGTGAGCAGTGCGCTGGCCGAGGTCGGCCTCCCGCCGGTGGTGCCCGTGGACGGGGGATTCCTCGCGTGGTCCCGCGCGGGCCTGCCGGTGCGCACCCGGTGAGACGCCATGAGCCCCTCCGGGCACCCGGAGGGGCTCATGGTCCGTGCTGCAGTACCGCTACTGCTCTGCCGGGGCTTCGGCTTGCCTCCGGCGACTGCGGGAAACTCCCACCAAGACGCCTCCGGCGAGCAGGATCAGCAACGCCGGCAACAGCAGGTTCAAGTCCGCACCGGTGCTCGGCATCGCGCCGGGTGCACCGGCCGCATCAGGTTCCCCGGAGTCGCCTGGCACGCCAGGTGCGACGGGCTCATCGGGATCCTCCGGTTCCACCGGTTCAACGGGCGTCTCGGCGGTGATGGTGACCGGCACGCGGATCTCGGTGCCGCTGGGGTTCGCCACCATGTCCAGGTAGTACTCGCCACCGTTGAGGTCGGCCGGGACGGTGAAGGACACCGCGGCCGCGCCGTCAGCGACGTCGAATGTCGCGACCGGCTCACCGCGCTCACCCGGGTTGGCCGAGACGAGGTACGCCTCCAGCTCCGTATTCGCCGGGCTGCCCAGGGACGTCAGGTCCAGACCGCGAACCTCGAAGGAGACCTCCTCCCCGGCGGTCAGTGCGCCGGGGAGCGGGTCGACGACGGTGGCTCGCCGGGCGAAGTCCGGGGAGAGCGGCGAGTTCTCCTCGATGTGGGCGATCCAGGCCTCGCGGTCGATGACGGCGGTGTACTGGTCATCGGTGGAGTCGCGGAAGACGCTGAAGTGGTCGCCGCCCTCGGCGAGGAAGGAGAAGGTGCCGATCCGGTATTCCCGCGCCGGGTCCAGCGGCTGACCGTCGATCATCACGGAGGTGATCCGTTCGCCCTCGCCCGCATCGGGATCGAA
>CALKWS010000182.1 GCA_938004115.1 uncultured Ruaniaceae bacterium | reverse complement strand
CAGGCTCGAGCAGCACACAGGCCCGCCACCGGTCGGTGACGGGCCTGCGGGCGGATCGTTGCTCAGCGGGTCAGGAGGACCTCTCCTCCGGCTCCGTACCGTCGTCCTCGGCGGGCTCCTCGGCCGACGGGGCGGACTCCGCGGACTCCGGCGAGTCCGCGGACTCCGGGGAGTCCGGCGAGTCCGCCGATTCCGGTGAGCCTGCCGACTCGCTCGCGGCTGCCTCGCCGTCGTCCGGTGCGGCCCCAGCCTCCTGCTCGGCGGCCGCCTCCTTGGCCGCGCGGCGGGTGGCGCCCTCGGCCTCCTTCACGGTGGCCTGCTTCGGGCTGTACTGCTCTGTCACCAGTTCGATCACCGCCATGGGCGCATTGTCGCCCTTGCGCGGCTCCACCTTGATGATGCGGGTGTAGCCACCGGGCCGCTCGGCGTACCGGGGTGCGATCTCGGCGAACAGCTCGTGCACGATGTCCTTGCGGGACAGTACGCCGAGCACCTGCCGGCGGGCGGCCAGGTCACCGCGCTTGGCCTTGGTGATCAGCCGTTCGGCGAACGGACGCAGCCGCTTGGCCTTGGCTTCGGTGGTACGGATCGAACCGTGCTCGAACAGCGATTGGGCCAGGTTCGCCAGCATCAGCCGCTGGTGTGCCGGACTACCGCCGAGGCGCGGTCCCTTCGTGGGCTTGGGCATCAGAATCTCCTAGGGTGCGAGCGACGCTCAGTTGTAGTCGAAGTCGTCGCCGTCGTACGAGGCCACGAGCGAGGGGTCGTAGTCCGTGCTGTCCTTCAGGGACAGGCCCAGACCCGTGAGCTTCTCCTTGACCTCGGTGATGGACTTGGCTCCGAAGTTCCGGATGTCCAGCAGGTCCGCCTCGCTACGGGCGACCAGTTCACCGACGGTGTGGATTCCCTCACGCTTGAGGCAGTTGTAGGACCGGATGGTCAGGTCCAGTTGTTCGATCGGCATCGCCAGGTCCTCGGCCAGCGCGGCGTCGGTCGGCGAGGGGCCGATCTCGATGCCCTCGGCCTCGGTGTTGAGCTCGCGGGCCAGGCCGAACAGTTCGACCAGGGTGGAACCGGCGGAAGCCAGCGCATCACGCGGGGCCATGGAGCGCTTGGTCTCCACGTCCACGATCAGCCTGTCGAAGTCGGTGCGCTGCTCCACACGGGTGGCCTCGACCTTGTAGGTCACCTTCAGCACCGGGGAGTAGATCGAGTCCACCGGGATGCGGCCGATCTCGGCGTCGGGCTGCTTGTTCTGCACCGCGGAGACGTAGCCGCGGCCCCGCTCGACGGTCAATTCGATCTCGAGCTTGCCCTTGGCGTTGATCGTGGCCAGGTGCAGGTCCGGGTTGTGCACCTCCACACCCGCCGGCGGGGTGATGTCCGCGGCGGTGACGGTGCCGGGACCCTGCTTGCGCAGGTACATCACCACCGGCTCGTCGTGCTCGGAGGAGACCACGATGTCCTTGATGTTCAGGATGATCTCGGTGACGTCCTCCTTCACACCGGTGATGGTGGAGAACTCGTGCAGCACACCGTCGATCCGGATGCTGGTGACCGCCGCCCCGGGGATGGAGGAGAGCAGGGTGCGGCGCAGGGAGTTACCGAGGGTGTAGCCGAAGCCGGGCTCCAGCGGCTCGATGACGAACCGTGATCGGTAATCGTCGACGACTTCTTCGGTCAGTGTGGGGCGCTGTGCGATGAGCACTGGTGATTCCTTTCAGCCAACGTCCGCTATATGACGTCGTGCAAGCCCCGGCCCATCGGTCCGGTCCGGGGCTGATACGAATGTGGCGGCATGCAGCCGCGGGCAACCGGTGCGCGGTGGGCGCAGCCGGCGGCCTCGCTCAGACCCGGCGGCGCTTGGGCGGGCGGCAGCCGTTGTGCGCCTGCGGGGTGACGTCCTGGATGGAGCCGACCTCCAGGCCGGTGGCCTGCAGCGATCGGATCGCGGTCTCGCGGCCCGAACCGGGGCCCTTGACCTTGACGTCCACCTTGCGCATGCCGTGTTCCTGGGCCTTCCGGGCGGCGGCCTCGGCGGCGAGTTGGGCGGCGAACGGGGTCGACTTGCGCGAACCCTTGTAGCCCACCTGACCGGAGGAGGCCCAGGAGATCACCGCACCGCTGGGGTCGGTGATGGTGACGATGGTGTTGTTGAAGGTCGACTTGATGTGCGCTTCACCGGCGGAAACGTTCTTGCGTTCCTTGCGACGCGGCTTGCGCGCACCGGCTGCTTGGCGAGTCTTGGGAGGCATAGGGAGTCTCTTCTCTTCGAGGTCGTCGATTCATGCCCGCCGCTGCCGGCGGGCCGATGAACTACTTAGCGGGCGGCCTTCTTCCGGCCGGCCACGGTGCGCTTGGGACCCTTACGGGTACGCGCGTTGGTCTTCGTGCGCTGCCCACGCACGGGCAGGCCGCGGCGGTGGCGCAGCCCCTGGTAGGTGCCGATCTCCACCTTGCGGCGGATATCCGCGGCTACCTCGCGGCGCAGGTCACCTTCGAGCTTGTAGTTCGCCTCCAGGTAGTCACGCAGGGCCACCATCTGGGCGTCGCTGAGGTCCCGGACGCGTACATCGGGGCTGAGTCCGGTGGCCTCGATGGTTTCCTTGGCGCGGGTGCGGCCCACGCCGTAGATGTAGGTCAGGGCGACCTCGAGTCGCTTGTCGCGGGGGATGTCGGCGCCGACGAGTCGTGCCATGGGTTGTCCTCACTCCCGTGAGTTATCGGAGGTCTTCCACACCGCCGTCCCGCAGGCGCGGGCCCCGGCCTCCGAACCGGGGGTTGCGGTCCGCCGGACCGCTGACGATGTGCTGTTCAGTTGGTGGTGCGGGCGCTTCGACCTGCGGCCGGGGCTCAGCCCTGGCGCTGCTTGTGCCGCGGGTTCGTGCAGATGACGCGCACGACGCCCTCGCGACGGATCACCTTGCAGTTGTCGCAGATCTTCTTGACGCTCGGCTTGACCTTCATGCTGTTTCCTCTACACCGCCGCGCACGTCGGAGCAGGTCCGGGGACCCTCCCACGCGGCGGCGAGATCGTGGGCTGATTACTTGTAGCGGTAGACGATGCGACCACGGGTGAGGTCGTACGGGCTCAACTCGACCACCACCCGGTCCTCCGGCAGGATCCGGATGTAGTGCTGACGCATCTTCCCCGAGATGTGCGCGAGCACCTTGTGCCCGTTGCTCAACTCGACGCGAAACATCGCGTTGGGCAGCGCTTCGACCACGCTGCCCTCAATCTCGATGACCCCGTCCTTCTTCGCCATGTCCTCCGCTAACTGCAGTACCTTGTCCGGATCCAGTGGGCGAGCCTCGCTCTCCTTCGGCGGGCCCGGAATTCACCCGAGCACGGCGGAGCACGCCCAGCGGTCCATCTTACGTCATGCCGTCCTCGGATGGAACCCGCGACGGCGGCCCCAGATGCGTTGTGGCTCACACCCGGGGCCGCCGGCGATCATGCCTCAGAAGAGCCAGATCAGCAGGCCGAACAGGAACTTGGCCAACCCGAGCAGCACCGCGAGCAGCGGTGGGATCGACGGCGGAGTCACCGCGGGCGCGACCATGTGGCTCACGCTCTGGGCGTCGTAGGAGACACCCAGCGCGTTCGGCCCGGCGGTGATGCTCATCGTGAGGTCGGTGCCCGGTTCCACCTCATCGTCGACGACGACGGTGAAACTCACCTGCGCCCGTTGCCCGGGTGCGAGGTCGGGCACGTCCCAGTTCAGCGTGGTGCCGACGGCGAAGTCGACGTCCGCCGGCAGGTCCACGATCCGCGCGTGCTCCAGGATCGGACCCATCTGCGCCCGCACGTAGGCCCCGGAGACCTGCGCCCGGGAAGTGTTCTCCACCTCCCACACGTAGGTGATCGTCCCGCCGGGGCGCACCTGGTCCGCGGCCGGTTCGCCATGCACCGAGGCCTGCAGCGCGGTGACGTAGTGCTCGAGTTCACAACCATCGACGCACTCCCCGCCCGCTCCGACCACGCCGATCGACAGCGGCAGCACCGCGCCGGGGGCGTCGGCGAACCGCAGGTTGGCCCGGAAGGACACGGTCGCGTCCGCTCCCGGGGCGAGGTCGGGCACCGTCCAGGTCACCGTGCCGGCCTCGGCGTCGAACTCCGCGCCGGCGCCGAGGGCCTCGATATTCGCGTACGGGAGCAGGCCGGAGACGTCCGCGACGACGGCCCCGTCCCGCACGGTCACGCCGGAGGTGTTGGCGGCGCTGAGGTGATAGTTCAGTCGGCCGTTCGGTCGCAGCGATGCCCCGTCCGGGATCGTGATCCCCCGGACGTCGGCCGCGCGCGCGGTGACCTCCCAGGCCGGGGCGCCGACGGTGTGCACGATCGCCTCACCCGGGCCGCTGCCGCCATGGCGGGCGGTTCCCGGAGTGATCCGCGTCCACAGTTGGCTACCGGCGGTGGCTCGTTCATCGACGAGGACGGAGAAGGACACCTCCGCGCTCTCCCCGGGGCCCAGATCGGGGATGTCCCAGTTCATCACGGAGCCGATCATCCGCAGCCCGTCCGCCAGCGGTTCCACCAGGTCGGCCGAGGCGAGGACCGGACCGTTCTGGTGGTTCAGGTTCGAGCGCACGTGCGCCCCGCTCAACTGCCCACCGGAGATGTTCTCCACCTGCCAGGTGTAGGTGATCTCCGTCCCTGGCTCCACCTCCCCGGCCGGCACATCGGCCGTGGCCGAGGCGTCGAAGCCGGAGACGTGATAGGCCACCTCGCAACCGCTGACGCACTGCCCGCCGTCACCGACAGCGGTGAAGTCGATCGAGACCTCGGCGCCCCGGAGAGCCGGCGTCAGCCGCACCTGGAACAGTTCGGTGACCGACTCCCCCGGCTGCAGGTCGGGCACCGACCAGGTCAGTAACCGGGTCTGTTCGTCATAGGCGGCATCGGCCGGCACTCGGCTCAGGTCGAACCGCTCCTCGCCCATCCCGGCCAGGTCCGCCACCACCTGCGCACCGGAGACCGGCACGCCCGAGGTGTTGGTCACCGTCATTCGCGGCACCACCGCGGCGTTGGTGAGCAAGGTCGCACCCGGTTCGTGGTTCGCGGCGACTTGCACCTCCCACGGCGCGGCGGTCACGGTGTGGGCGGCTTCCCGCTCGCCGTAGGTGATCCCGAAACTGTTCGCACCGGCGGTGATGCGGGTGCCGAACTGCGCACCCGGTTCGGCGTCGTCGTCGACGACCACGCTGAAGGCGACCCGGGCCGTCTCTCCCGGCCCCAGGTCGGGCACCTCCCACCGCATCAGGGTGGGCCCGGTGATGCTGATCAGACCCAACCCCTCGGCGAGCGGTTGGACCAGTTCGGCGTGCTCGAACACCTCGCGCAACTGGGCGGTGACGGTGGCTCCGGAGATCTCCGCCCGGGAGGTGTTCGCCACCTCCCAGGTGTAGGTGATCTCCCCGCCCGGCGTCACCTCACCCGCAGGCGGGTCCACGCTCATCGAGGCCTGGAATCCGGTGACGTGGTGCACCAGTTCGCACCCGCTCACGCACGTCCCGCTCCCGCCTTGGGGGCTCACCGTCAGCGGCAGCACCGCGTTCGGAGCGTCGGCGAACCGAAGATTCGCCCGGAAGGAGGCCACCGCCTCCGCACCCGGCTCCAGCTCCGGCACCGGCCAGGTCACGGTGCCGGCGTCGGCATCGAGCACCGCCCCGGCGGCCAGTGCCTCGATGTTGGCGTACGGCAGCAGCCCGGACACGTCGGCCACCACCACGGCATCGGCCACCGGGACCGAGGAGGTGTTCTGCACCGTCAGGTGATAGTTCAACAGTTCGTTCGGGCGCAGCGACGCCCCCTGCGGAACCGTGATGCCGCGGGCATCGGCGGCCCGGACACTGAGCTCCCACGCCCCGGTGCTGGCCGCGCTCACCGCGTGCGTCACGGTGCAGTCGGCGCACTGCCCGCCGTCGCGCTGCGGCGTGGCCACGCTGGTGAGGGTGACGCCGTCGGCCTCGTCGTCCACGATCACGCTGAAGGACACCGACGCCGGGCGGTCGGGATGTACCGGATGGCGCACGTCCCAGGCCAAGCCGTCCCCGGCGCGGGTCAGGCCCGCGGGCAGCGGCTCCACGAGGGTCGCGTGCTCCAGCGCGCCGGCCAGGTCCACCGCTGCGCCCACACCGGTGACCGGACGCACCCCGAGGGCGTTCGCGGTCAGGGTGTAGGTGATCCGGTCCCCGGCTGCCACCTGCTCACCCGGTGCCGGATCGGTCCGCAGGGACAACTCCCAGGTAGCCGTGACCTCGTCGGCCTCGGGTGCGGAGGCGGGGTCGGCCCCCGAGCCACCGCTCGCGTGCACGCCGGTGGCCCCGAACGCAAGCATCGCCAGGCTGAGCAGCAGGGCCAGGGCACTTCGAACCACACCGCCTGGGCGGCCGACCGGGTCAGACATCTGTGTCCTCTCGTTGCAACGGCAGCGCTGCCCCCGGGCTGCGTCCGTTGCGTGACCGCCCGGAGGGAACGACGGCAACACGTGCCGTCGAACATCCGCCGACCAGGCTAGCGGCCCGGACACGCCCTGGGGCCCGATCCAGGTCACAGCATGATCACGACCCGTCGTTCGGGCCCCGTCCGCCGCCGCTCCTGTGCCGCTCGCGCCGGTGCGCCGGCTGCTCCGGTATCCCCCCGCGCCGGTGCGTACGCTCGGCGCGGATGCGCTACCGGCCCGGCCCCTCATCGGGGGACGGTGCGGACAGACCGGAGGCGGCGATCTCCTGGTCGAAGTGCTCGGTTCCCATCAGTGCCCCGGCCTCGACCGGGAGGATTCCCAATGCGGCCGCTCGGGTGACCGCGTCCCGTCGGTTGTGCACGCCGAGTTTGCGGTAGATGTTGCGCACCTGCGACTTCACGGTGTTCTCCGAGACGAACAGGCGCCTGGCAACCTGACTCAACGGCGAGGCGGTGGCGATCTGGTGCAACACCTCGGTCTCGCGCTCGCTGAGCTGCACCGGTTCCCGGGGCGGGGGGAACACCTGGGGTGCGGCGGTGACGACGGCCATGATGTCGGCGGGAATCACGTACGGGAACTCGGCATCCAGCCGCCGCAGGTCCTCCTGCGGGACGAGCGTGAACAGCCGGACGAGACCGGACTGCTCCACCAGGCTGACCGCCTCCTGCAGATGGTTCCCGGCCATGTCGAGCCGGCCCCGGCGAAGCGCGGCGCATGCGCGCATCAGGTGCAACTGCAGCCCGTGGCGCACATCGACCACCGCCACCTCCTGCAGGTCCTCCGTCCACGCCAGGACCGAGGAGACCTGCCCGTCGTAGAACGCCAGCCGGCAGCGGCAGACCCGCGCCCACAGGTGCTCCGTGGGAACGTCGAGCAGGGCCTGGTAGGCCCGTTCGAACTCGCCGGTCGCCACGCACAGGTCCACGATCGCGCTTCGCGCCACGGCCCCCGCGATGCGCGCGCCGTGGCGGCCCGGGGTCAGGTTGGCCACCACCCGCTCCATCGCGGCCAGCGCGGCGAGTTTGTCGGCTTCGTTCGGCTGGTACAGGGCCGAACTCGCCCGGATGTAGTGGAACACGGTGTTCAGGCCCGGGATGGAGGGCAACGGGTCGGAACGGGCACGCAGCCGGCCCGCGACCTGCGCGCCGATCCGGTGCAGGCGCGCTATCGGGGCATCGTGGGCGGGGCGCTGGTCCGGGGGGACAGGGTTCGCGACCTCCCCCGGCTCGAGGTCGGGACCGTCCTCGCCGAGGGTGAGCCGATCGCCCGCGGCGATCTGACGGACCAGCACCAGCGCGCCGCGTTCCAGTTCCGAGGTGCCCGGGTCGGGCAGGGAGGCGGCGAGATCGAGCCACTCCTCGGCACTGTTGAGGTGTCCGAGGATCGCCAGACAGAGCGCCAGACCGCTGGCCGCCTCCCGTTCGGCGTGCACCATGCCGCGTTCGCGCGCCCAGCGGAACGCCTGCCGGAACGCGTAGGCCGCGCTGGCCATGTCGCTGGTCAGGAGTGTGGTGATACTCCACTGCAGGAGCAGTTCCGGCATCTGCTCCAGGACCGGATCCGCCCAGGCCGAACGCTCGGTGTCCGGCTCCACCAGCTGGCGATAGGCCTCGTACTCACCGGTGATGCGCAACTGGAGGGTCTGACTGAGGGTGAGGCGCTCGTTCTCATAGTGCGAGGCGAATTCGACCTCCATGTGACCCGACCGGAACATCTCCAACGCCCGCCGGGGGGTCTCGAGGTTGAGGATGTAGTCGCGCATGACCAACAGGCGCGCACTTCGGCGGACGACGTCATCGGGGAACCGCCGCAGCAGCAGGCGGGCGCGGGCATGGCACGCGGTGATCAGTTCCAGCCAGTACTCCTCCATCAGCGCAGCCGCCCGGCGCCAGTCCTCGGACTCGACCGCATGGTCCAGGGCACGTTCGTAGTCGTTCCGGTGGTCGTACCACCGCGCGAGGTCGCCGTGATAGCGCCGGTACGTCCGCGGGGCCGAGCGACGTAGGTAGGCCTGGATCGCATCCCGGATCCGGGGCAGCAGCCGGTAGTACGTGGTGCCGTCCTGGTCGCGACTGTCCAGGATCCCGGCGCGCAGTACCAGCGGGAACTCGTCGTGCCAGGCGTCCTCGCCGATCAACGCCCGGGCCAGTTCGGCGTCGAACTCCGCGGCCGAACTCAGCGCCGCGAGGAGCGCCCGGAACCGCCGCATATCGGGGTCCTCCAGCACCAAGCGGCAGTAGCGCTCCACGCTCGTCCAGTCCGGCAGCAGGGCACCCTGCTCATCCTTCGCCCCGTCCTGCAGGACCGCACGGATCACGGCCGGCCATCCGGCGAGGGACTGCGTCAGCTCCCGGGCCTGGGCCAGGGTCATGGTGTAGCCGGACTCGGCGGCCATCGCCTGCACCGCATGCTCGTCGACGGCCAGGTCGGGCATCCGCAGCACCGTTGCGTGGGCGTGTGCGTGGGCGATCACCGCGATCGGGCGTTCGGCCCGTACCATGACGATCGCGTGCAACCGCTCGAACCGGCCGAGCAGGTCGACCAGTTCGTCGTCCACCCGCCCATCGCTCACCCAGTCGTAGTTGTCCAGCACCAGCGTGGTGGGTTGCAGCGTTTGCTCGACCAGTGCCCGGACCATCGGCCCCGGGTCGGCATCGGCCGGCGGCGGCGCACCGGTGAGGGCGCGGTGCGCCGCGGCCCAGAATTCTGCCCGGCCGGTGGATTGCAGCCCCAGCGGTACCCACACGTAGCGCATGTGGGCCTGGGTCTGCTCCCGGACCCAGGCGGCGACCGAACTGGTCTTGCCGAACCCTCGCGGGGCGTGCAGGACCGTTAACGCCCGATGTTGCTCCAGGGCCTTGCGCAACGGGTGCGGCACCATGACGGTGGTCGCCACCCGGGGCAGCCGTGCACCGGCCCGGTCCCCTGCACGCGATCCCCCCCTGAGCATGTGACCCGTACCCGCTCAGACGCCGGGGCTGGTGTGGGTGTAGCCCCGGCCGGCCGCCGCGAGCGCCTCGTTCCTGCTGGCCACCCCGAGTTTGCGGTAGATGGACCGCAGGTGCGTCTTCACGGTGTTCACCGACAGGCCCAGGGCCTGGCCGATACCCACCGGGCCGCTGTGGCGTTCCAACGCGCGCAGCACCTGCGCCTCGCGCATCGTGAGGGTGGGCAGTTCGACCGCCTCGCGCGTCCCGCCCTGCGCGGGCCCGCTGCTCGGCCACAACGCCGCTACCTGGGGGGTCTCCCGGGTGAGCATGTCGAAAACGTATCGTGGCATCAACTGGAACGGCCGCCGCTGCCCCGTGGCGCTCGACAGGAGCATCGCCTGGTGGAAGGCCGCCCGGGCCTGGGCACGGGCGTTCCGCGCGTGCAGCGCGCTGGCCAGGATCACCGTGGCCTCCAACTGCGAGCGCCGGGAGACATCCGGGGCCTGGGCCGCCCTGCGCGCGTGGTCGATGGCGGCCTGGTAGTCCTGACGGGCGTGGAACACCTTGGCCATGGCGGTCCAGCCGATCGGGTCCTCACCGAGTTCGGCGGCCACCTCGGCCGCGACGCCCACCATCCGGGCGATGAGCAGCAACTCCACCAACACGCTTCGCAGCACCGTGTCCGCCAGCGTGCCGCGCGGGATGTGCCGGAGCGCCGCGCGCACCTGATTGGCCTGCCGGAACACCTCTTCGGGATCGTCGGCGACGGTCGCGTGGTGCGCGCGCACGAACTCTGCGACGATCCACAACTCGGCACGGTTGCGCGGCTCGACCATCGCCGCGACCCGGTCACCGGCATCGGCGTCACCGGCGTCCACGGCGGCGAGAGCGTCGGCGATCCGGACGGTGACGGCAGCCAGGTCCCCCGGGTCGACCGGGCCGCCCTTGGACAGGTGCTGCTGCAGCGTGGCATCGGTGCGGCTCTCCCGGGCCAGGTCCGGTTCCCCGGCCAGCGCGTGGACCAGCGTGAGGCCGGCGGCGCCGAGCACCGCGGCCAGCGTGTGCCGGCCCAGCCCCAGTTCCCGGGCGTGGCTGAAGGCGTACGTGGCCGCATCGTGATTGCCGCTGAGCAGGGCGGCGACGCCCCACTGCAGCAACACCAGGGAATCCTCATCCGCCGGTTCGACCGCTCCGGCTCCCTCGTTCATCACGTCAGCGGACCGCAGCAGCGTCTCCGGCACCACCCACGCAGCGCCGCCGCGGGTACGGTCCACGATGGCCGCGAGGTGTTCGCGCGCCATCCGGACCCGCGGGTCGTGGTCGCCGTGGGCCGCCGGAATCCGGCGCACCGCGTCGACCAGCGCCCCGGGCCTCTTGGTCAGCAGCGAGAACCACTGCTCGTCGATCAGCTCCAACGCGGTGGCCCATTCCTCGGCGCGTACGGCGTGGGTGAGCGCCTCGCCCGGCTGGTAGCCACCGGCCGGCCCGGCCAGCAGCGCCCGATGGACCTGCCGGCCGATGTCCGGCGCGGTCTGGTGCATCACGTGCAGCAGGGCCCGCCGGATGGCCGGTGGGTAGCTGTACCGCACCCCCGCCGTCGTGCGCCGGTCGTGCACCAGACCTGCACCGCGCAGCCGGGCGAGGATGCGCGCGGGGTCCGGCGCGGCCGCCTCGCCCGCCGGGGCGGCGGCCGGCATCACCAACCGCAGCAGGTCGATGTCGAAATCCTCGGGCACGGCGGTCCGTAACAGGAAGTCCCGGACATCGCCGAAGCGCAGGTCGGCCACGAGTGCGCTGACGTATCCCATCACCCGGTCCTCGTCCAGGTGCCCCCGGTTGGCGAACTCCCGCAGGCAGGCACGGATGGCGGCCGGCCAGCCACCCAGGTCCGCGGCCACCCGTTCGGCCTGCTCGGCGGCGAGGTCGAGCCCGGCGGCCTGCGCCAGTTCCCGGACTCCGTCAGCGTCGAGGCGCAACGCCGGCGGGCCGATCACGCTGGCGTCCACGGACAACGGTCCCACCGACTCCAGGGCGCGCGCCGTGCGGCCGGCGACGACGAGGTAGAAGTTGTCGTCGGTGCGCACCAGATCGATGAGGTCCTCGTCGATCGCGTCGGCGCCACCGCTCAGACCGGCCTCGTGGTAATTGTCCAGGATCAACCGCAGCGGCGCGGCCAGCGCGGTGAGCGATTCCTTCAGGTGCGTACGCGGGTCGGACGGCTCGGCAGGCGGAATGACCCCCAGGGCGTGCAGGGCCTCGGCGAGCCCGTGCCAGAACCCGTGGACGTCATTCGCCCAGGTGCCCAGGGGCTGGTAGACCGTCCGGATGGAGTCGCGGCGCTGACGCAACCAGGAGACGAGCGTGGTGGTCTTCCCGAACCCGCGGGCGGCCCGCAGGATCGTCAGCGGACGCGTCGTCTCCAGCGCGCTGAACGCCGCCGGTGAAACCAGCGCTGGTTCCATGATGCGCGGCAACCGGCCGAGGACCTGCGCCGCTGGGGATGTGGACAGCATGTCAACGCGCCCCTCGCGCCCTCGTGGCTGTACCACTGCCCGGTGCGCGGCCTCGCGCTGGGTGCCGGGGCCTCGTGAGGCCACCTGGTGGCGATAGTGCTGGAATGGTTCTCTCCCCCGTTACTGGCTTTCCGATTCCTCGTGCCGTGTGAGTTCCTCGTGCCGTGTGAGGAGTCCGTGTTCGCTATAGTCCGCCGATCGCGGCCTACGAGCAAGAAGTTGCGCCTGATCGCCACCGCCGTCCGGTCTTCCGGACCCGCTGGTGCCCAGGATGATCCTGTCGCTCACGCGCCGCTCACCCCCCGCTCCTGTTGCCCCCGACACGAACTGCTCGGCCCGATCCTCCGACACGCGGCGTCGCTGGAACCCGGACCATGTGATGTTCTCCACTCACGAAGACCCGCCGCCGTCTCTAGTGGCAGGGTCAGATTGTTCATGGTAGGGCCAGCCACTGACATCCCGCCCTGTTTCGTGACATTGCAGGGGTGAATCGCCATGACCAAGGGGTGATCGGGCGCCCGCGTGGGGGTGAGGCCAGGGTGATGGACCGTCCGCCGCCCGACCCGCCCGATCGTGTCGCCGGGCCGGGACCGATGGACTCCGTCGGGCCTACCCGGGCCTGGGGGCACCCGAACCGACGGCCGCACCAACGGGAGAATCCGGCTGTGCAGGGCCGAATCCCCGGCTTGCCCCGGGGCGAGTGGGCGCCCCGGGCCGCATGCGCCCGTGCGGGGTGCCCGTCGCGGACGGACCGAGGGCAGCGCCCCGCCCGGGGGTGATCCGCGCCGACGCATCGGTGCATGGGCCCGGGGCCCGGGGCGTGGTGGCGGCAGCGAGGTGCCAGGTGCATGTGCGTAGCGGTCTGGTGCACACGCCGGGCGAGGCGACCTCACCCCTGCGTGAGCGCCGGGTGAGGCGGCCGGATCGCCCCGACCGAGCCGACTCCGGTCTCGTAGCCGGACGGTCGGGTTCCCGCGGGCCGCGATCGCACCGGCTAGGTCTCCTCGGGCCGGTGAGGGGCCCGGGCCACCAGGGACAGTGCTTCGTTGCGGGAGGAGACGCCCAGTTTGCGGTAGACCGACCGTAGGTGCGTCTTCACGGTGTTCACCGATAGGCCCAGGCTCTCTGCGATACCCACCGGGCCGGCATGTCGTTCCAGGCCGCGCAGCACCTGGGCCTCGCGCATGGTCAGCGTGGGCAGCGGATCGTCGCGGCCGGCCACGGTCGCCGCATCGGTCCGCGGCCAGAGCCCCAGGACCGCCGGGTCCGTTCCGGCGAGGGTGTCGAAGACCTCCCGCTGCATGAGGTAGAACGGGCGGCGCTGGCCGCTGGCCCGAGCCACCGCAACCGCCCGCGCGAATGCCTCGCGGGCGAGGTGGCGCTCGTTCAACCGATGGTGGGCGGCGGCCAGGATCACGTGGCTTTCCGCCAGCGAGCGGACCGACACGTGCGGCGCCGCCGCCGCCTTGCGTGCTGCGGCGACCGCATCGGCGAACCGCTCCCGGGCGAGAGCTGCCTTGGCCCGCGCGGCCCAACCCAACGCGTGGGCCTGGTGGATCTCGACCCCGCCGGCGACCCCGGCCATACCGCCGGCGATGAGCAACTCCACCAGTGCGCTGCGCAGCAGGGCCTGTGCGAGGCTGTCCGGCATCGACTGCCGCAGCGCGGCCCGCACCCGGTTGGCCTGTCGGAACACCTCCTCGGGGTCCGCACCCATGGCCGCGAACTGGGCTCGGACGAACACGCTCATCGCCCACAGGTCATCGCGTTCGCGGGGGGTGGCGACATCGCCGATGGCCTCATCGGCCGCCGGGTCGGCACGGTCGACGGCGATCATCGGCCGGGCGAGGGTGACCGCGGTTGCCAGCC
>CALKWS010000181.1 GCA_938004115.1 uncultured Ruaniaceae bacterium | reverse complement strand
CACCGGCGGTGATGAGAACTCGTTGCGACATTCTGACTCCTCACGTGCTGGTCGTCTCGGACGCGGATGATCGAGCGTAGCCACCAGTCGGCAGCTCTGCCCGTCGGGGCCAGAGCGAAAGGACACTGGGGGGCGCGGGCATCAGGCAGAGGACCGGAGCGCAGGCCCCAAGCAGGGGACCGGAGCACGGGCCCCAAACAGGGGCCCCCCGACAAGGCGAACGCCCCTCAGGGTTGCAGCCGGCGCACCGACCAGCCGGCGGCGGTGCGGGTATAGGCGAGCCGTCGGTGCAGATGGTGGGGATCCTCCATCCAGAACTGCACCTGCTCGGCCCTGATCAGCCAACTGCGCCAATGCGCCGGCCGGATGAGCGAGCCCGGGTCGGCGACGCGGGATTCGGCCTGGTGGACCAACTCCCGGTGGGATTCCAAAGCGGCGCTCTGCCGGGCGACGATCAGCGCGGCCCGGGCGGCCGGCGGCAGCGCCGCGAACAGCCGGTCCGACTCGGCGGCGCTCACCGGTTCGGCCGTCCCCTTGAGCCGGAACTGCTGACCGGTGGCCGCCCAGTGGCCGGCCACCGCGACCTGCGGCTGGCGGGCGATCTCCTGCCCCTTGGGGCTGCGCTCATCGGTGGAGAACACGACGCCGTCGGCGCGGATATCCGCCAGGGCTACGTAGCGCACGGACGGGGTGCCATCGGTGCCGGTGGTGGCAAGGCTCACCGCGGTGGCGCCGGGGATCTGGGCCTCCTTGGCCGCTTGCCACCAGGACCGGAGCAACTCCAACGGGTCGGCCGGTGGGTCCTCGAACTCCGCGGCTCCGCGTTTCCCGGGTACGGACTCCTCGGCGGCGGTCATAACTCTCCTCGGTCGGTGCCACAGTGGGGTCAGTCCACCACCACGCCGCCGAGGGCGCATCAGCAGTGTACGCGGCCCGGTAGCGGCCCACCGCACCTGCCCCGACAATGAGGGGCGTGAAGGCGCATGCGTACTGGACCACCGGCCCCGGCCAGGGAGAGATCCGCCCCGTGACACTCTCGCCACCGGCCCCCGATGAGGTCATGGTTCGTACGCACTACTCCGCGATCAGCCGCGGCACGGAGAGCCTCGTGCACCAGCACGCCGTACCCGAATCGATACGCATCTCGATGCGCGCCCCGTTCCAGGAGGGAGACCTGCCCGGGCCGGTCAAGTACGGCTACCTCACCGCGGGAGTGGTGGAGGAGGGGCCGCCGGACCTGCTCGGCCAGCGGGTGTTCTGCCTGCACCCGCACCAGACCCGGTTCGTGGTGCCGGCTGGCGCCGTCGTCCCCATCCCCGACGACGTGCCCACCCCCCGCGCCCTGCTCGCCGGGGCGGTGGAGACGGCGATCAACGGGCTGTGGGACGCCGCCCCCCGGATCGGGGACCGCGTGGCGGTGGTCGGGCTGGGGATGATCGGCGGCAGCGCGGCGGCGTTGCTGGCGCGGTTCCCGTTGGGCAGGTTGCAGGCGGTGGACGTCGACCCGGAGCGGGCCGCCCTGGCCGCGCAGCTGGGGGTGGACCTGGTCAGCCCGGACCAGGCCACCGGGGACTGCGATGTGGTGCTGCATTGCTCGGCCACCGAGGCGGGCCTTGCCACCGCCCTGCAGTTGGCGGGAGATGACGCGGACGTGGTCGAACTGTCCTGGTACGGCAGCCGCACACCGAGGGTGCCGCTGGGAGCGGCGTTCCACGCCCGCCGGCTCACCCTGCGCTCCAGTCAGGTCGGCGCGGTCAGCGCCGCCCGGCGTGCCCGGCGAAGCACCACCGAGCGGCTCGCGCTGGCACTGCAGACCCTGTCCGACCCCAGGTTCGATGCGCTGCTGAGCGGCACCAGCGACTTCGCCGAGTTGCCCGAGGTGATCGACCAGATCGCCGCCGGTGACCGTGCCGCGTTGTGCCACCTGATCCGCTATCCCGAGGAGGAACCTTGTTCAGTGTGACCGTCAAGGACCACATGATGGTCGCCCACAGCCTGCCGGACCCGTTCTTCGGCCCCGCACAGGGGCTGCACGGGGTCACCTACGTGGTGGAAGCGACCTGGCACCGTCCCGAACTGGACGAGCACGGCGTGGTGCTCGACATCGGAGCGGCCACCGAGTCCCTCGGGCAGGTGGTGGGCGAACTGCGGTACCGCAACCTGGACGACCTGGAGGTCTTCGCCGGGATGATCACCACCACCGAGGTGGTGGCCCGGCACGTGGCGCACCAGCTCGCGGACCGGATGGACACCACCCCCTTCACCGCGATCGAGGTGACGCTGCACGAACATCCCGACGCGCGCGCCTCCTACCGACTCGACCTGACCAACGGGTGAGGCGTGCCAGCCCTGCGCTTCGTGGTACCTGACCGCCAGGGCGGTCCCAGCGGCGGGGACGTCTACGACGAGCAGGTGATCGCGGCGTGGCGCCGGGGCCACGGCCCCGTGGAGGTCATCTCCCTACCGGGCTCCTGGCCCCACCCCGCCGCGGCCGAGCGGCACGCGGTCGCCGCCGCCCTGCACGGTGGCGGGGTGATCGTCGTCGACGGGCTCATCGGCAGTGCATGCCCGACGCAGATCGAACGAGCCACCGCCGCCGGCGCCACCGTGGTGCTGCTCATCCACCTACCCCTGCTCGCCGATCCCGCACTGGAACCCGCGGTGGCCCACCGGCTCGCGGCCACCGAGCACCGTGCTGTCCACGCCGCCGGCGCCGTGGTGGCCACCAGCAACTGGACCGCCCGCGACCTGGTCCGCCGCTACGGCGCGGTCGACGTCGTCGTCGCCGCACCCGGTACGGCCCCGGCCCCGCTCGCCGCCGGAGCCGACCCGCCCCACCTGCTGGTGCTGGGCGCGGTGAGCACGGTGAAGAACCAGGAGATACTCCTGCCCGCGCTCGCAAGCCTGCAGGACCTGCCCTGGCGCGCCACCTTCGCCGGCCCCACGCCCCAGCCGCAGGTCACGGCCCGCATCGAGGCCGCCGTGGACGAGACGGGCCTGCGTGATCGCATCGCCATGCCCGGGGTGGTGAGGGGGCAGGAGCGCGAACGGCTCTGGCACCACACCGACCTGCTGCTGGTGCCGTCGCTGGTGGAGACCTACGGCCTGGTGGTCACCGAGGCGCTCGCGCGGGGCATCCCGGCGATCGTGGCCCACGGCACCGGGGCGGTGGAGGCGCTGTTTGGCGCACCGGGGACGAACGCCCCCCGGGATCCACCCGGCGATGTGGCCGAGCCCCGGGAGGCCGCGTCCTGGGCCCGGGTGCTGCGCGACTGGCTCACCGAGCCGGCGACCCGCGCATCCTGGCGGGCAGGTGCCCTGCACCGGCGCGAGCACCTGCGCACCTGGGACCAGACCGCCGCGGACCTACGCCACGGGCTGTTCACCCGCGACGGTGCCGTTCGTGCGCGCCGCATCGGCGGTGTGGACACCGTTGCCCGCCACCCGTAGCGCACGCAGGTCCACCTCGGTGCACACGTCCTGACCGAGCATGAACCGCCGGATGGGGGCGCGCACGGCATCGGCCAGCGCATCGGCGCCGTCGAACCGCACCCCAGGGACACCGTCACCGATCAGCACCGGCGCGGTGGACAGGAACAACCGGTCCAGCACCCGGGCGTGCAGGAACGAGGACACCACCCTGCCGCCGCCTTCCACCAGGACCCGGCCCAGGCCGTGTTCGCGCAGCAGCGCCACAACCGCCGCCGGGTCGGCGCGACCGTCGCCGTCCAGACGCACCACCCGCACGTGCGGTGCCAATCGCTCGGGCACGTGCGCGCTCGGCCCGACCAGCCACATCGTGGGCGCCGCGCCGTCGGTGAACACGCAGGCACCGTGCGGGGCCCGGCCGCTGGGGTCCAGCACCACCCGCACCGGGTTCCGCCCGGGCACCGCCCGCACCGTGAGGCGGCAATCGTCGGCGCTGACCGTGCCCACCCCCACCAGCACCGCGTCGACGAGGGCGCGCAACCGGTGCAGGTGCTCCCGGTCCTCCGCACCGGTGACGAACTCGGCATCCCCGGTACGCGAGGCGATGAACCCGTCCAGGCTCTGGCCCAGTTGGCCGACGACGCACTCCGGTCCCAGGTCCACCAGCGGCCCGTAGCGCTCCACCAGGTCCCACCCGGGGTCCTCCTGGCCCACCGGGGGGACCACACCGGTGCGCAAGGCCTGCCAGGGATCTCCGGCGATCGGCCGGTCATGGCCCATCCGGCGGCGCTTGGTGGCCAGGTAGCCGGCGTTGTGGGGGTGGCTCGGCACGATCAGGCTCAGCCGCTCCACCACGTCGATGCCCAGGGCCTGCAACGCGACCTCCTTGGCCGGGTTGGAGGAGAGCAACCGGATCCGCCGGACCCCCAGGTCCTTGAGGATCGCGGCGGATTGGTCGTAGGCCCGTGCGTCCTCGCGATGGCCCAGAGCCAGGTTCGCATCGACGGTGTCGGCACCGTGATCCTGCAAGGCGTAGGCGCGCAGTTTCTCCAGTAAGCCGATGCCCCTGCCTTCATGGCCGCGGACGTAGATCACCGCACCCTCCCCGGCGGCGGCGATCCTGGCCAGGGCGGCGTCCAACTGGTCCCCGCAGTCGCACCGCCAGGAACCGAACGCGTCGCCGGTGAGACATTCGGAGTGCACGCGGACCAGGGGAGTGGTCGCTGGATCGGGGTCGGTCAGGCCGAGCACGAGGGCCACGTGGGTGGTGCCGGCGTGGTCGCGGAAGCCGATCATCCGGAAGGTCCCGTGTTTGGTCGGAAGTGCGGTTTCCACCGCCCGCTCCACGATGAGCAGGTGCCCGTTGGTGCTTTCCTCGAGTTGTGTCATAGGCGAGTATCGCCACCGATCCGCGGCGTTCGCCACTCAAAGGGCCGCGGCCGGCAGGCCGGTCATTCCGGCGCGGGTAGCAGGTTGCCCAGGTGATGGACGACGGCGAGGGCCCCGGCGCGGAGGAGTTCGGTCAGGCGGTCGGGCTCCTCGGACAGTCCGATGCAGCGCATTCCGGCCCGGGTTGCGGCCTGCACATCGCCCGCCGTGTCGCCGACCATGACGCCCGCGGGCGGCTCGATGCCCGCGCGGGCGGCCGCCTCCAGCAGCATGTCCGGTGCGGGTTTCAATCGGTCGATCCGGCCCGGTTCGCGGCCATACACCGGCAGTTCGCTCAACGCGGGACCGCCGTGGGCGAGCACCGCATCCACCGCCTCCGGGGCGTTGTTGGTCACCACGGCCAGCGCGATGCCACGCCGCCGGCACTCGGAGACCACCTGTGCGGCGGCGGGCACGGGCCGCGCGTGAGCCGCGGCGGCGACCTCCTGTTCGGTGCACCAGCGCTCCAGCCGCTCCGCCGCGGCAGGGTCCCGGGCATGGACGCTGCGCAACAGCTGCACGTGGTCGGTGTGCCGGGCCACGTCGTCGTCCATCGCGGCGCCCCATTGCACCAGCAGGTCCTTGGCGCGGTCGGTCACCTCGAGGAACGTCCGTCCGGGGAACAACCGGGTGAGGGGACCGTCGAAGTCCAGGACCACCAACTCCGCGGACCACAGGAGCCCGCGGGCCTCGGCGTGAGGGGTCATGGATCGAGGATAGGGCGGCCCGCCCCGCCTCCGTGCGCACCGGTGCCCGCGTCCGGATGCGGACGCGATCGCCAGTAGCGGTCGCGGGCTCAGCCGCCTGCCGCGGCCGCGGGCTCAATCGCCGGGCCACGGCCGCGGGCTCAATCGCCGGCCCCGGCGCCGTGACAGCAGGCAGCCGCTGGCGGTGCCTCGTAGCGATCCTTCAGCCTCATCCAGGAGTAGGTAGGTTCCTGGGGACGGCCGGGCGGGGTGTTCTCCCACGCCTCCTGCCGCCCGAACGGGGTGAGGTCGAGCAGGTCGAGCACCACCATGAACGGCTCCTCACCGCGGGCGTGCGTGGAGTAGGTGTGGAACACCTGGTCCCGCCGGCGCAGGAACACGCTGATGGCCTGGCGTTCCTCGCCATCGACCGTGGCACCGAAGTCGGTGTTGAACCGGTCGTCGGTGGTGGAGTACCAGGGCAGGTCCCAGCCCATCCGCTCGCGGAACGCCTGCAGCCGTGCCAGCGGTGCCCGGGAGGTGAGCGCGAACGAGGTGCGACGGGCGTGCAGGTGGTCCAGCGGGCCGACCCGTTCGGCCATCATCGAACACCCATCGCACCCCTCCTCCCACTCCGGGGCGAACATGAAGTGCTGCACGATCAGTTGGTCCCGGCCCTCGAACAGGTCCAGCAGCGTCACCGTTCCCTGCGCCCCCACGAAGGTGTAATCGGCTGGGACGTGCACCATCGGCATCCGCCGTCGGGCCGCGCTGACCGCGTCCTTCATCCGGGTCAGTGCCTTCTCCTGCTGCAGCAGCACACCGCGGGCGTCGTCCCATGCGGTCCGGTCCACCACCGCCGGCCAGGGGTTCACCGGTAGAACCCCTCGCGCAGGTTCAGTCCGTGCTCGAGCCATGCCTTGAGGGCGATGAGCATGCCCGTCCACCCCTCGCAGTTGTCGAATGCGGCGCGGGCGCCGGCGGCTGTGGGGCGCCAGGACGTCTCGGTGATGGTCACCAGGGTGCGGGTATCGCCGTCGAGGGCGTCGAACGCGAAGGTGACGCGGGTGGTGCCGGCCGGCCCGGCGGTGGCCTGCCCGTCCCACTCGATCACCAGCCGCCGCGGCGGGTCCGACTCCAGCACCCGGACCGGGAACGCACCGGGGAAATCGGCGAACTCCCAGGTCACGGTGGCGCCGGCGGTGAGGTGCCCGTGCGCGCCACCGGTGGTGAAGTACCGCGAGAGCTGGGCGGGGTCGGCCACCGCCTCGTACACCTCTCGTCGCGGCCGGGCGACCCGCCCGGAGACGGTGAAGGACAGGTCGGTGAGCGCATCGCCGCTATTCATGTTGTAGGTTTACAACATGTCGATGGCCCGCCACAAGACTTTTGACGATGATCTTGTCTTCAAGGCGCTTGCCGCGCCGGTGCGCCGGCGGATCCTCGACGCGTTGAAGGAGTCCCCGCACACCACCGGGTCGCTGTGCGCGCAGTTCCCCGAGTTGGACCGCACCACGGTGCTGCAGCACCTGCGGGTGCTGGAGCGGGCCGAACTGGTCACCGGGCGGAAAGTGGGACGCCAGCGACACCTCTCCTTGGCCCCGTTGCCGATCAAGCGCATCCACGACCGCTGGATCAGCGGATACATGGCCGCGGCGGTCGACCTCCTGGAGCAGCTCCAGGACGGGCCGACGGCGCCGGTCCGGCACCATGATCGGGATGGCTGAGCCCTGGGCGCTTGGCCCGCGCGCGTGAGTGCTACCGACTCGTGCCGCCGGGCCGGCCGGCGGGCGCGGGCCCGTAGGCGTGCAGGAACGCGGCGGTGCCGGCATCGGCACGGGCCCGCACCCGGCGCGCACTCACCGGCTCCGGATCGAACATCCCTCGATCCAGGTCCGCCCCGAAGGCGAGGAACGCCAGATGCTCGGCGGCCAGATCCGCATCGGTCAGCACCAGTTGGCCCTCATCGGCCAGGGTCGCCAGCGCACCGGCCAGCGCACGCAGCACGGTCTCGGGAGCGCGGCGGCGGTACTCGGCCACCAGGTCGGGGAAGCGTCGCGATTCGCTGACCAGCAGGCGCCGGAGCGGCAGCACCGACCCGCGCAGCACCGTGAGGGCCAGCCGGCGCATCACCCGTGGGAGGTCGCGCGAGGCGTCCCGGATCCGGCCGGTCTCACGGGCCAGCTCGGCCGTGAAGGACTCGGCGATCCGAATCGCGGCCAGCACGGCGGCCCGGAAGAGGGCTTCCTTGTCGCCGAACACGTTGTAGACCGTGCGTTTGGCGACTCCCGCTTCCCGGGCGATGTCATCGATGCTGGCCGCGTCGAAACCGTGCCGGAGGAACACCGTCGTGGCCCCGGCCAGGATCGCCTGCCGGGATCGCTCCACCCGCGGGTCCCGCGCCGCGGTGGCCACCCTTGACGGATCTGCACTCATGAGTGCAATAATGCACCACCGAGTGCACGAGGTGGGCACGATGACGCAGAATCAGTCCGGATTCGATCGCAGCGCGGCGATCACCCGCAGCATGCTGGGCTGGGGGGTGGTGGCCGGGCCGTTCTATCTCGGGGTGGGACTGGTGCTGGCGTTGACCAGACCGGGCTTCGACCTCAGCCGGCACCCGCTCAGCGCGCTGATGCTGGGCTCGTGGGGGTGGCTGCAACGGACCAACCTGGTGCTGGCGGGGCTGATGACCCTCATCGCCGCGCTGGGGATGTACCGCGCGGTCCGCACCGGCCGCGGCCTGGCGATGTCCGCGCTGACCGCGACCTACGCCGTCGGCCTGCTCCTCAGTGCGGCGTTCCCGCCCGATCCCGTGGCCGGGTTCCCCGCCGGGGCTGCTGGTGCGGCGACACTGGGCGGGACCCTGCACTTCCTGTTCGGCGGCATCGCGTTCCTGGCCGTCGCGGCCGCGGCGTTCAGTTACTCCAGGTGGGCGAGCACCATCGGCGAGCGGGGATACGCCCGGGCCGGGCTCGCCCTCGCCGGGTTGATCCTGGCCGGATTCGCCGCCGGTGCCGCCCTGGGTGGTTCGGTGCTGGGCACCGGACTGCTGTGGCTCACCGTGGTGTGCGCCTGGGCGTGGTTGGCGCTCGCATGCGCCCACCTCTACCGGTGGAGCCCGCACCCGATGCTCGCCGAACGCGGCGATGTGGCCGGGGGCCTGGCCTGAATCCGATCACGGCGGACGCCGGGCCTGATCCACCGGCGCCATGCTCAAGCGCTGGTGGCTCCCCGGGACCGGCCCAGCAGCAGCACCGGGATCAGCGCCACCGAGAGGATGCCGCCGGCCAGTGAGAGCACGTGGAAACTCGCGGCGTGCACCACCATGCCCGAGAGCGCGCCGCCACCTGCTCCGGACAGCGCGATGAGCACGTCGATGTTGCCCTGCGTCCGGGGCCGGTTCTGCGGCACCGTGGCATCGACCACCAGCGCGGTGCCGGAGACCAGGCCGAAGTTCCATCCCAGCCCGAGCAGGATCAGGGCGAGGATGAGCAGCCCGAGGGAGTCCCCTGGTGCGGTCGCGGCGAGGAGGCCGGCCAGGAGCAGCGTGGTCCCCGCCGCGATGACCATCGGGGTGCGGCCCCACTTGTCCACGAGCAGGCCGGTCGCCAGGGAGGGCAGCCACATCGCCCCCACGTGCAGCCCGATGACCAGCCCGATGGCGCCCAGGTCGTGATCGTGGGCGTGCATGTGCACCGGGGTCATCGTCATGATCGCGGCCATCACGATCTGGGTCAGGACCATGACCGCGGCTCCCACGTAAGCGCCGACCCCGACCCGGGGTGAGGCCACCGCGGCCGGGGAGGACGCCGCGCGTGTTGCATCTGCTTCGGGCTCGGCTATCGCACGGGCGAGCAGGTACGGGTCGGGACGGAGGAAGCCGAAGAGCACCAGGCCCGCCGCACCGTAGGCGACGGCCGCGAGGATGAACGGGCCGGCCAGGGTCGGCACCCCGAGGGCCTCGGCCAGGCGGCCGAGGGGATCGATGAGGTTCGGCCCGGCGACCGCGCCGATCGTGGTGGCCACCATCGCCATACTCGTGCCGGTCCCTCGCCGGTGCGCCGGTGCCAGGTCGGTGCCTGCGTACCGCGCCTGCAGGTTCGTCGCGGTCCCGGCGCCGTAGACGAACAGCGCGAGGAACAACAGCGGCACATGGCCCGCTACCGCCGCGAGCACCACGCCGGCGGCGCCCAGGCCGCCGGCGATGAATCCGAACGCCAGCCCGACGCGGCGGCCGAATCGTTGGGTGGACCGGCCCACCAGGAACGCGGCGAGGGCGGAGCCGAGCGTGAACAGGCCGGTCGGTATCCCGGAGAGGGCCTCCGAGCCGAGCAGGTCCTGCGCGAGGAGCGCGCCCACCGAGATGCCGGCGGCCAATCCGGCGCCGCCGAGAACCTGGCTGAGGATGACCACCGTGAGCGTGCGCCGATGGACCCGTGCCACCTCAGTGGGTGCAGGGCGGTAGTGCGTCTCGGGCACGGTGCGCCTCCTTGCCACCGGCCCAGCCTACGCGCGGTCTTGCGGTGGCCTGAAGAGGATCGGCAACCGGCCCCGGGAATCGGACTCGGGGCCGGTTGCCGGTCGCAGCGCCGCGCTCAGGTGTCGGCCGTGACGCGCTCCGCGGAGGGGTAGCGGATGGACTCCACCATCTCCTGGACATCCTGGGAGGGAGGCCGGGTCAGGTTCGAAACGATGATGGTCACCGTCGCGTTGACCAGGGCGCCGATGGCGCCGATGCCCTCCGGTGAGATGCCGAAGATGTGCTCGTTGGCGCCGAGCCCGAACACCTCGAGCGTGTAGAGCATGTAGCCGCCGGTGAACACCAGGCCGGTGAGCATGCCCGCCGCCTCGCCGGTGGCGTTGGCCTTCTTCCAGAAGATTCCCGGGATGAGGATCGGGAAGGACGTCGAGGCTGCCAGGCCGAAGGCTAAGGTGACGCGCAACCGCCCAACGGGCGTCAAAGGAGCGTTACCGTGGACCATGAAGACCTCCGGGATGAGGAGCGGTTCTTAGACAGCTCCACACCTCACTCGGAGGTCTTCCTCATCTCACCCCGACACCCCGGCCCCGTACCCAACCTCCGTGGTCAGTACACCTAGGGATCGAGTGGGAAGCCCGCGAGCGAGGCCGTGATCGCAACCCGGCGTGGGAACTGGCCCCGTCGCCGAAGACCTGATCGATGAGTTCTCTTCCCGCAGCCGGGAGATTGAGGACGAGACGACCCGGCTCATCGACGCCTACACACTGAAGCATGGGCGGGCGCCGTCGGCGACGACGATTCTGAGACTCCGAGCCCAAGCGACGCTGACGACGCGGCCGGCGAAGCAGGTGCACTCGCCGCGGACCTCACCCGCAACTGGCGCACTCGCGCCACGGGCCTGCTCGGTGAGGGCGCGACGAGTTGGGCCACCACCATCACCCGCCCGGCCGACCAGGCACCCGTGCCCTTGCGGGCGGATGACGTGCCGCTGGACGCGATCACGGAACTGGGTCGCTCGGTGGTCGAGGTGGTGGGTGAGCAGCGGTCGACGTGGCGGCGTTGGAACCTGCATGCCGAAGCGTCCCGGCAACTCCTGACCGATACCGGCTCCTGCTACCGCTCCCGCACCTTCGCCAACGCACTCGGGGAGACGATCACGCACAAGCGCACCCGGCCCTACCGTCCCCAAACCAACGGGAAAGTCGAACGCTTCAACCGCACCATGCTCGAAGAATGGGCCTACGCCCGCCCCTACACCTCCGAGGCCGAGCGCGCCGCCACCTTCCCCGACTTCCTCCATCACTACAATCACCACCGCGGCCACACCGCACTCAACGGCGCCTCACCCGCCAACCGCGTACCCAACCTGAGTGGAGAACACCTAGGGTGCTGGTGATGCGGTCGGCGAGGATCGCGTTGTACAACTCCGAGACCGCGACCACCGACGCGTGGACCGGGCGGCCGGCGAGTGTGCGCCACTTCTGGTCCTGCACCGTCAACACCTTGTTACTCACCACCACATGCGTGTGCAGCTGCGGGTCACCGGCCCGGCTGTCGTAGTGATCGAACGCCGTCACCAGTACGCCAGCGACATCGACGTGCGCGACTGCGCCCTCCGGGCCGGCGGCCCCGGCGCGGGTGGTCGCGATGTCCTGCTCGAAGAACGCCAGCACCTCCGCAACAGCCTGATGGTGCGCGTCCGCGATCAACGATTGCGTGCCAGCGTCTGCGACGCCCCACAGTACCGACAACGACTTCGGCACCGAGAACGTCAAATCATACCCCGCCACCGCACGCCGCGTCCCGCGCTCACGCTCCTCGGCCTCGATCACGGCGATCTTTTCGGCGCGGGATACCGGCCCAAGTTCGGGGCCGAGGGTGGCGGTGCGTTGCTCGATCCGCTCCCGCGCGCTCACGTAGGCGCGGTACGCCTCGCCCAGAGGTTCTCCGGTGAGCGGGTCACGACCCATACCGACCAAGAGCTGCAGCTGGTCTCCGACACTCTGCCGCCAGCGGCGAGCTGGCCATCGCCGAGATACGACAGGCCGGCGCCCAGGCAAAACCCCGGAGGTGTGCCCTCCTCCGTGTAATACTGCGTCAGCGGAGTCGAGAGTGAACGGTCACCGTCGCCCGCAGCCACGGTGCGCAGCAGGTACTCATAGCCGTCTCCGGCGCTCAGCACCCGCATCGAGACCGTCATACCCAGCAGGTGCGCTTCGAACGGGATCGCAGGAGCTATCAGTTTTGCGCTTTCGCTGTGATCTCTCGCGCGGCTTCTCAGTGTGGTTCTGTGCTGTTCGGGACGGCCAGGCGTCGTGCCGCGGCGACGACGGAGGCGCGGCGGCGGTCGTGTTCGTTTTCATCGTCAGGTCCGGTGATCATGCGGGCGACCTGGGGGACGGCCGACCACCAGCCGGCGAGGGAGAGCACGAGGAAGATCAGGTGGTCGGCGTCGAACTCCCCGGTGACGACGCCCTGGGTCTGTCCGTCGGCGACGGCGGCAGTCTTGTAGTTGTAGTACTCGCGTCGTTGCTCCTCGTCGGGGACTTCCGCGTCGAAGGCGAGGCCTTCCCAGCGCAGCAGTCGCCCGAGTTCGGGGTGGGCACGGTGGTAGTCGTAGACGCGCCCGGCGTAGTCGCCTATGTCCTCGGTGGCGAAGGACTCGACCGGCACGTCGCGGGCGACCTTCGCGAGTTCATCGCGCAGCACGGTCGCGAACAGGGCGGGTTTGCCGCCGTAGTAGTGGTAGACCCGTTCCTTGTTCACCCCCGCGGCTTTCGCGATCCGCTCGATCGTCGTGCCGTCGGGGCCGTGCGCGGCGAACTCCGCGACGGCGGCATCGAGGATCGCCCGCTTCGTGCCTTCGGTGTCCCATGCCATTCGCTGCTCCCGACTCGCCACGTCCCCTGGTCGCTGCTACGGCCACCATTCCCAGCGCTTGCGTTGCTGTTCCGGTCCCACCGTACTACAGTCGTTTCCAACGCAACCGTTGGAGATGGAGTTTTGATGTCTGCACCCCGCTCACACGCCACTGCCGATCCCGCACCCGACTCATCCGCGTCGCGGTCGGCCTATCCGGCGACGACCGGGGCGGTGGTGGTGCTGGTGGTCACGGCGCTGTTCGTGCTTACCCAGCTGTATGCGGCGATCCCGCTCATCGCCCCGATGAGCACAGAGCTCGGCGGGGACGTGACGTTCGCGCTCTCGACGGCGTTCAGCCTTTGCTATGCGATCGGCTTCTTGATCTGGGGGCCGCTGGCCGACCAGTTCGGGCGCAAGCGCATCCTCGTGATCGGTCTCGCCCTGCTCACGGCGGCAACGATCGGCGCAGCCCTGGCAGGCACGATCGCGCTGCTCGGCATGCTGCGCGCCGTCCAGGGGTTCGCTGCGGCCAGCTTCGCTCCGGTGGCGCTGGCGTATCTCGCAGAGGCCGTGCCGCCTCGGCGGCGTCCGGTGGCAATCGGGGCGATGTCGACGGCATTCCTCGTCGCCGGGATCACCGGGCAGGTACTCGCCTCGGCCGTCTCACTCACCCTCGGCTGGGACTGGGTGTTCGGCCTGTGCGGCATCGTGCTCGCCGCCTGCCTGACCGGTCTCGCGATCCTCGTCATCGAACCGTGCCGCGACGCCACACCGGGTGGTCTCGCACATCGGTTCGCCGCGATGGGCCGGGTCGCAGTGATGCCGCGAGTGCTGCTGCTCGCGCTCGCGCACCTGACCCTGCTGCTGGGGTTCGTCGCCATGTACACCGGCCTCGGCCCCCACCTGGAAATTCTCGGGCTGGATGCCTCGCAGGTGATCTGGCTGCGCCTGGTCGGCCTGCCCGGCATGTTCGCCTCCCTCGCCGTCGGCCCGCTCGCGGCCCGGCTCGGCACCGCCGGGGTTGCCCGCCTCGGCTTCACGATCGCCGCGCTCGGCCTCGCCACAGAAGCCCTGTTCTCGGGCTCGTTGGCTGGGGTCGCGGTCACGAGCCTCGTGTATGCCACTGGGGTCGCGTTCGCCGTTCCAGCGATGATCACCCTGTTCGGTGAGACCGCCGCACCGAACCGTGCCGGAGGCATGGCACTAAACGGGTTCGTACTGTTCATCGGCGCGAGCATCGGCCCGCTCACCGCCGGACTCAACCTGCCGTTCTCAGCACTGCTGTGGAGCCTGACCGCCTTGTCGGTGATCGCGGCGATCAGCCTGACCGCCTTCACCCGCCTGACCAGTCGTCGGGAGGCACAGGCATGATGCGCGTGCTCGTGCTCGGTGCGACCGGACGCGCCGGAGCCGCGATCATCACCGAACTCCCCGCCAGCAGCGAGGTCACCGCCGCCCTCCGCACCGCATCCGATGCGGATCGTCTGCCCGAGCTCTCTCAGGGGCTCGCCGCGCGAGTGGTCGATATCGACTATGTAGCCAGCCTCCGGACCGCAGCGCACGACGTCGAGGTGGTCGTGAACGCGATCCGGCTCCGCGAAGACATCGCCCCCGGTGCCCTCGTTCACCTGCACGACCGCATCCACGCAACTGCGCCCGATGCCTGGATCGTCACGGTCGGCGGCGCCGGATCGCTCCACCTGCCGGGCGGGCGCAGATTCTGGGAGCAGCCCAGCTTCCCGGCACAGACTCTGCCCCGTGGCATCGCGCACGCCCGCTTGCGTAACCATCTCGAATCGGGTGCCGCCGGTGAGCGCTGGACCTACCTGATCCCACCCGCCTGCCTTCGTCCCGGATGGTCCCGGCACCTTGCGGTTCAGGCCGACTGAGTCGTCCATCGATGAGTCGGTGTTCGCGGCGAACGCTGCGATCAGTTATGCCGACTTCGCGGTCGCCGCCGCACGTCATGCGGTCTGCCGACAACCAGGCACGCTCCTGATCCACGAGGCGTGAATGCGTGGACCACCAGACAACTTCCAGGCGCTCGTCGCCCGCAGCACAACGTACTTCCGCCCCGTCGGCCCGGCAGCGTTCGACTGCGTTCAAGTGATCTTTGTCCGCGACGGGTCAGCCATCCTGATCGGCGACGCAGGACAAGAACCAGTCACGGTTGGTGATGTGCTGGTGCTCGGCCCGAACGTGCTTTACGGCGCCGAACCCGAGGGACACATCACCGTCACCACGATCTACCTCGACCTCGATTACCTCCTCGACCAGGTCTTCTGGCAGCACAGTCACATCCTCCGTGACCGGCTCGACGCGCAGGGTTTCGCCGAGACCTCTATGCCGAGGCCGCGCAAGTGCTGCGGATCGGTGAGCAGCGAGTGGGTCTGCTGTTGCCCGCCTTGGATGAGTTGGTCGCACTCAGCATCGACGGTGGGTTGCACCGGTTCCACAGGATGCAATCGCTCTGGTTCGCCATCGTGGTCCAGGTTGCACCGTTCATCCGCGCCACGCGCACGCGACAGTCTGCGTCGCAACGTGCTCACATTCGCCCGACGCATCCTCGTGCTCGTCGGTTCACGCCTATGCGGCCCGAAGCACGAACCGCGCTCGACATGCCGCGCTTCGACATCACAGTCCCCTGGACGCTCGACATGCTCGCCGGCGCAGTCCACCTGTCCTCCAAGCAGCTCGGCCGTGTGTTCTCCGGGACTTTCGGGAAGACGCCCCTGGCGTATCTGACGATGCTCCGCGTCGAGGAGATGTCGGCCCTGCTACATCACGGCGAGTACGTCGACGCTCGGGCGAACCTGGGCGACTCGCTCGACCTGCTCGAACACGCCGCGGAGGTCTACGCGCGCTGCGACGACGCGAACCGACGCCTGTGCAACCAGGCGTTCTTCACTGCGATCTACATCGACGAGGACAACGATGTGCGAGTCGGATACGCCACGCCGTTCGATGCGCTCACCGACCGGGAGCTGCAGACGAACGCGCCGGCCTAGGCGGAGGACGCCCGAAACGAGAGCGAGGTGCGAACCTCGACTGGTTCAACAGTCGAAAGTTCACACCTCGCTCATCTGGGGTGAGTGACGGGACTTGAACCCGCGACATCCGCGACCACAACGCGGCGCTC
>CALKWS010000180.1 GCA_938004115.1 uncultured Ruaniaceae bacterium | reverse complement strand
TCGTTGCGGGGGTTGAACGCATCGCGCAGGCCGTCGCCGAGGTAGTTCACGATCAGCACCAGCAGCAGGATCAACAACCCGGGGAAGTAGAACAGCCACGGCCGGGTGATCAGCGCGGACTGGGCGGTGGACACCAGCAGACCCAGGGACGTATCCGGCGGCTGCACGCCGAAGCCGAGGAAGGACAGGCTGGTCTCGGTCAGGATCGCCGCACCGAAGGTCAAGGTGGCGGCGATGATCACGTGGTCGGTGACGTTGGGCACCAGGTGGCGCAGCAGCGTACGACCGTGGGAGGCACCCATCACGCGGGCGGCGTCGATGAACGGCAGTTCCCGCAAGCCGAGCACCACCCCGCGCACCAGCCGCGCCAACGGGGTCCACATCAGCGCCCCGAGCACCAGCGACAGGGTGAGCCAGGACACCCCGCCGGCGCGGACGTTGGCGCCCAGGAACGCGGCCACCGCCAGCGTGGGCAGGGTGAGTACCAGGTCCACCAGTCGCATCAGCGTGGTGTCGACCCACCGCCCGAAGTAGCCCGAGACCACGCCGATGGTCAGGCCGATCACGGTGCTGACGGCGGTGACCGTGAAGGCGATGAGCAGGGACTGCTGCAGCCCGCGCAGCACCTGGGCCAGCAGGTCACGGCCGATCGCGTCGGTGCCCATCGGGTGCGCCGGGCTGGGCGGGTGGTTCAGGTCGTCGGTGATCTCCCCGTACCCGTAGGGCCACAGTTGCGGGGCGATGAGGCCGATGAGGATCAGCACCGTCAGGGTGACCAGCGCGGCCACCGCCATCCGGTTGGCCAGGAACCGGCGGCGGGCGGCGGCGAACCGGCTGCCGCCGGGGCGGGGGCCCTCCTCCTGGCTGACTAGTTCCAGTTCAACGGTCATAGCGCACCCGTGGGTCGATCACCGCGTACAGCAGGTCGGCGATGAGGTTGAAGATGATCACGGCGCCGGCGGCGATCAGCAGCCAGGCCAGGACGGCGTTGACGTCGCGCAACTGGATCGACTCCAGCAGGAAGTCACCCATACCGCGCCACTGGAAGACCGTCTCGGTGACGATCGCTCCGGACAGCAGCAGCGGCAGGTCGAGCGCGACGATGGTCACGATCGGCACCAGCGCGGGACGTACGGCGTAGTGACGCACCAGCCGTGGGCGGGACAGGCCCTTGAGCACACCGAAGCGCAGGTGGTCACTGCTCAGGCTCTCGGTGACGGCGGTGCGCTGGTAGCGGTTCCACACCGCCATGTGCATCAGCGCCAGCACGATGGTGGGCAGCACCAGGTGGGCGGCGGTGTCGGCCAGGATCGGGAAGAAGCCCTGCGGCCGCGGTACCGAGTTCTCCCCGACGGTGGCGAAGATCTTGTAGCCGGTGGCCTCGTTGGTGGCCACCGCCCAGTGCTTGAGCAGCACCGCCAGCCAGAACGAGGGCATCGCCAGGAACACGAAGGTCATCGGGGTGAGGATGAAGTCGGGCAGGCGCCGCCGGTACAGGGCACTGACGGTGCCGATGATGAACGCGAGGATGAACGCGATGGCGATGGCGACGACGACCAGCCGCAACGTCACCCCGATCCGGGAGGCGAGTTCGGCCCCGATATCGCGAGTGATGATCACCGAGGGGCCGAAGTCCCCGGTGGCGATACCGGAGATCCAGCCCAGGTAGCGCTGGAGCAGATTCTGGTCGAGGCCGAGGCGCTGCTCCTCCGCGCGGATGGCCGATTCGGGTACCGGCGGCTGGCGTTCGCGGAGTTCGAAGAGCGGGTCACCGGAGGATGCCACCAGCACGAAGATCAGCACCGAGGCCAGGAACATGATCAGGGCAGCACTGGCCAGCCTGTTACCCAGCAATCTGACCATGGACACCTCGCTTCGCGGACTGGTGGCGGGCCGGTTCCGGCCGAACGTCAAAGCGCCACGCTATGTCTTCCATCAAGGCACAACAAGCAAACTATGTGTGTGAACATATTGAGCCAGAGGTGGGCACATACGAGCGGCACCGAGGTGCGGCGCAGATATGCGGCACAGACATAGGTGCCGCGCAGACGCCCGCGAGCGCCGATGTCGATGGGGCGCCGACCTCAGCCGCTCAGGGAGCCGGGAAGGGATCCGCTCGGGTGCACGCCTCGATCAGGGTGCGGGCCAGGGCGTCCAGATCGTCGCGGTAGGACGCGATCGATACGCGCAGGTGCGGGTCCCCGCCTGCGTCGAGATGGAAGTCGCCGCCGCGCTGGGCGGCGTAGCCCCGTTGCGCCAGGTGCATCCACGCCGAGTCCTCATCGGGAACCGGTATCCACACGCTCGTGCCCGCGTTGGACCGACTGACGATGCCCGCCCGGGCCAGTGCCGCGACCAGGCCCTGGCGTCGCTGGTCGTACACCTGGCGGGCCTGATCGACCGTGGCGATCGACTGCTCGTCGGTCAGTAGGTAGGCCAGGGCATGTTGCAGGTAGCGGCTGGTCCACTGCGCCTGGTAGCCGCGCATCAGCCACATCCGGCGCAGCAGGTCGCGGTTCCCGCCGACCACGCCCACCAGGATGTCGGCCCCGTGCGAGCGCCCGTACCAGCGCACGTGGACCACCTGCTCGGGTAGTGCGGATCCCATCGAGGGGGTGGCGGTGGCGAAGTAGGGGTGCGGGCACATCTCCACCACGTGCGTCGGGTGGCCCTTGACCACCGCGGCCAGCTCCTGCATCCGGGCCTTGGTGGTGCTGCGGCCCAGTGGTGAACTCGGCCCGCTCTGGTGGATGAATACCGGCGGATCGTTGGCCAGTTCCCGGGCGAGGGCATCGGGGCGCGGGCCGTGCTCATCGTGCGGGATCGGCACCGCCATGCAGCGCATCGAGTCCAGCAGGTCCAGCACGATGATCTCGGTGGGTTCGGCCACCAGCACCCGCTCCCCCGGCGCCACCAGGGTGCGCAACGCCAGCGCAAGCCCGTCGAGGCCTCCGTTGGTGGCCATGAGCGCACCGGGCTCGAACGGCCACGAGGGCCGCACCGCCTCGTACAAGCTCGGGGTCATCGGTACCGGGTCGTTCTCGGCATCGGCGCGCACCTGTTCGACGGCGAACGCGAACGCTTCCGTCGCATCGGGCCACAGGTGCGGATCGGCCGACGGCCGGCCCAGTTCGGCCATTCCCCGCGCGCTCTCCAGGAGGCGCTCGTAGCGCTCCGGAGTGGCCGGCGTCGGCGGCCCGACGATGAAGGTTCCCCCTCGGCGCTTGGTCTGGATTGCCTGAGCGTCCAGCATCGTGCGCCACGCCTCCGCGACCGAGGACGGGCTCATCCCCAGGTGCGCCGCCGTCGTCCGCACCGTGGGCAGCCGGTCACCGGGCCGAAGGATGTCGCTCCGGATCATCCGGAAGATCGTCTCTGCCAACCCGCGGGCGGAGCGATCCGGCATCTCCTGGGCGAGTTCGCGCAGCGTTTGCTCGGCGTCCATGACCAACTCCCGAAATGTTTACATACATAGTTTCATTGACCGGCCTCGTCAGCATACATATGGTCGGCCTTTGTTCGTGCCCGTTTCCGTGCCTGTTCCATGGAGGAACCCCCATGCCACGACCTCGCGCAGTCATCGGCGGCGCCGCAGCCGCCCTCCTACTCACCCTGGGCGCATGCGCTCCGGTGGAGGACACCGGCAGCGACGGCGACACCACAGCCGAACCCACCCAGGGCGGCTCGTTGACCTTGAGCCTGAGCGCGGAGGTGACGAACTGGAACATCCTGCACGCCACCGGTGATGTGTTCGACTACCGCCAGGCGCTGGGGCCGGTGTACCCGCACGCTTCCTACACCACTCCGGAATTCACGCTGGAAGCTGACTCGAACCTGGTGGAGAAGGTCGAGGTGACCAGTGAGGATCCGCTGGAAGTCACTTACACCCTGCGGGACGCAGCAGTCTGGTCCGACGGAACCCCGATCAGTGCCGACGACTTCCGGTACACCTGGCAGGTGCAGGACCCCGACCAGTGCGAGGAGTGCCAGCCGGCGAGCACCGCGGGGTACGACCGGATCGGCTCGGTCGAGGCCGGTGCGGACGACCGCACCGTCGTGATCACCTTTGACGAACCGTTCCAGGGCTGGCGGACGCTCTTCCCGCACCTGCTGCCGGCACACATCGCCGAGGAGAACGGCGACCTCGCCGAATCGTTCAACGACTACTTCGTGAACACCATCCCCGAATGGTCCGGTGGCCCGTTCCAGATCAAGGAGTACGTGGGCGGGCAGTCCCTGACGCTGGAGGCCAATCCGGAGTGGTACGGCCCCGGGCCCCTACTGGACGAATTGATCATCCGGTTCATCACCGAGGACGAGCAAGCGGTGACCGCGCTGTCCAACAACGAGGTACAGGCGATCTCACCCCGTCCCAGCGTGGACGGGATGGAACAACTGGAGGCGATGTCACACGTCACCGTGGAGACCGGACCCGGTCTGAACTACGAGCACATCGACTTCAACGTCGCCAAGCCTGGCCTGGATGACCCCGCCCTGCGGCAGGCGATCCTGACCGCGATCGACCGGGAGGGCATCGTGCGCCGGACCGTGGGAGCGGTGTTCCCCGA
>CALKWS010000179.1 GCA_938004115.1 uncultured Ruaniaceae bacterium | reverse complement strand
TCGGGGTACGGGCGTGCGTCGCCCACGGCCTTGAAGATCACGTTCCGATGGTAGCCCCGCCGGGACGATGCGCCGGACGGCCCGCCGGGGCCGGGCCGCGCGATCTGCGGTCGGGTGCCGGTGCAGTGCCCCGGTGCCGGTGCCTTGCTCGGGGCCAGTGACTGCCCGGGTGCCGGCTTGCGCACCGGTTGCCGCCGCGCGGGACGTTCGTGCAGGTCGCAAGCGCCAAATCACCGAAATCGGCACGGTGACCAGTTAGCATGCGGCTCGAGTTCACATTGAGGTGAGCGGTCGGATCCGGTCACGGGCCGGACTAGAGAACGCAGAGGTGCACTGTGGCAATTTGGACGTTGTACAGGGACGGCAAGACCGTCCACCCCGGTGAGGCCGTTGCGCCCAGGCAGCGGTTGACGTGGCCGCGAACCATCGGCCTGGGCGCCCAGCACGTGGTGGCGATGTTCGGGGCGACCTTCCTGGTGCCGCTGCTGACCGGATTCCCTCCGGCCACCACCCTGTTCTTCTCCGCTGTCGGCACGGTGCTGTTCCTGGTCATCACCCGCAACCGGGTGCCGAGCTACCTGGGCTCGAGCTTCGCGTTCATCGCCCCGATCGGCGCGGTGACCGCCAGTAACGGCATGTCCACCGCGATCGGCGGCATCCTCATCACCGGGGTGCTGTTGGCGCTCGTGGGCCTGGTGGTGCACTTCGCCGGCGCGAAGTGGATCGACATCGTGATGCCCCCGGCGGTGACCGGCACCATCGTGGCGCTGATCGGGTTCAACCTGGCTCCGGCGGCATGGGGCAACGTGCAGGAGGCACCGATCACCGCGGTGGTCACCCTGGCGGCGATCGTGCTGATCACCGTGTTCTTCCGCGGATTGATCGGACGGCTGGCGATCCTCTTCGGCGTGGTGATCGGGTACGTCGTCGCGGTGATCCGCGGCGAGGTGGACTTCACCAGCGTGAACGAGGCCGCGTGGGTGGGCCTGCCGCAGTTCACCGCCCCGACGTTCGACATCGCGGTGCTGGGGCTGTTCGTGCCGGTGGTGCTGGTGCTGGTCGCCGAGAACGTCGGGCACGTGAAGTCCGTGGCCACGATGACCGGGGAGAACCTGGACGACGCGATGGGCCGGGCGCTGTTCGCCGACGGCGTGGCCACCACACTGGCCGGGACCGGCGGTGGTTCGGGTACCACCACCTACGCCGAGAACATCGGGGTGATGGCCGCCACGCGGGTGTACTCCACCGCCGCCTACTTCGTGGCCGCGGCGGTCGCGTTGCTGCTGAGCCTGTCGCCGAAGTTCGGGGAACTCGTGGCCACCGTGCCCGCCGGTGTGCTCGGCGGTGCGGCCACTGTGCTGTACGGCATGATCGGCGTACTCGGCGCCCGGATCTGGGTGCAGAACAAGGTGGACTTCTCCGACCCGGTGAACCTCACCACCGCCGGTATCGCCCTGGTGATCGGGATCGCGAACTACACCTGGGTGGTCGGCGAACTGCGGTTCGAGGGCATCGCGCTGGGCACGGCCGCGGCGCTGGGCGTCTACCACGTGATGCGGGCGATCGCCCGGTGGCGGGGAACGTCGGCGGAGCCGGTCTCCCCGGCATCGGTGCCCGGTCCGTCCGGGCCCCAGTCCTCGGACGCGCGGTGAAGCACTTCTGCCTCGGACCCGTGGTGAACCACGTCCGGCGCGACCACTACGAGTAGAGACGACGAACGCGGGGCGCCCTCAGGTGCCCCGCGTTCGGCGGTCCGGCGGAGGATGAGGGATTCGAACCCTCGAGGGCTATTAACCCAACACGCTTTCCAAGCGTGCGCACTAGGCCGCTATGCGAATCCTCCTGGAACTGCCTTGGAATGATACCGGAGTTGACCGCACGGGGCCGAATCCCGGTGGTGTGAGATCGCTGACCCGGCCCTGGCCTTCCAGGTGCGCCGGGGCACTCGGGCCTGGAGGGGGCCTGTTGCGCCGGGGCACTTCGGTCTGGAGAGGGCCTGGCCGAGCCAGCGGGTAACGGTGCCCGGCCTGCTCAGCGGGTAACTGGACCCGGCCCGGTCAGCCCAAAGCGCGAACCGGTGTGGCCAGCGGATATGCGGACGTTGGCCGGAGCGCGCCGCTCTATGCTGAGGCGATGGCGGCGTTGCGGCAGCGGCTCAGGTCGGAGGTGTGGCGGCATACCGTCGCCGGTGCGGTGATCGGGCTGCTCATCATCGCCAGCCAACTGCTCGTGACCGCTGCGCCGGAGGATTCGGCCACCCGGTGGAGCGTGCTGTTCGCCATCCTGCTCAGCGCCGCCGGGTTGTACGGGCCCTTGTTCTTGTGGTTGTCCCGGTTCGCCTGGCGCGGGGTACGCGGTGCGGCGTTCCGCCATGCACTGCAGGCCACTCAGCCACCCAACCGGCGCCTGGTGCGGGGCCTGTTGATCGGCGGACCCACCTACTGGGCGGTGTCGGCCGCGGTGGTGTCCCTCCTGGCGGTCGGGGTGCTGGCGATGTCGGCGCAGTTGACGGTGGCGCCCTACCTGGTCGCCGCGAGCCTGCTGTGCGTCAGTGGCTCCTGGATCCTCGTCGTCGCCAGTTTCGCCGTCGAGTACGCCCGGGAGTGGGCCACCTCCGACGGGTTGCGCTTCCCCGGCGACGATCCGGACCAGCGCACCTTCGGTGACTTCATCTACGCCGCGGTGCAGGTGTCCACCACCTTCTCCAGCTCCGACGTGGCGGTGGTGAACCAGCGTGCCCGGCGTCTGGTGACCGTCAACTCCCTGACCGCATTCGGGTTCAGCACCGTGATCATCGCCCTGGTGGTGGCCCTGGTGCTCACGGGCGTCACGCGCTGACCGGGTGCGACGACCGACGACGGGGGCGCGGGCTGGTCGGGATGCCGCAGCGGGCGGCGCGTGCCCGTGATGAAGGTGAAGCGACGTCCCGTTCCCGGTTACACTGGGTGCCGACCCCTCGCGTGGCGTCATCTTGCTGAACTCCCCCAGGGCCGGAAGGCAGCAAGGGCAGGTGAGCTCTGGCGGGTGCGCGGGGGGTCCTTTCATGCCCCGATCCACGCCCCGATCCGCCACCGCCCACACCCATCGCCGGCGCCTGGCTGCGGTTGCTGCACAGGCGGCCCACGAGGCGGCGCACGATGTCGGTCGCGGCGCCTAGAGTGTTGGTCGTGAGCACCGCCTTGTACCGCCGCTACCGCCCCGAGACGTTCGCCGACGTCATCGGGCAGGAGCATGTGACCGAGCCGCTGATGGCCGCTCTCGCCGCGGACCGGGTGACCCACGCCTACCTGTTCTCCGGCCCTCGCGGCTGTGGCAAG
Organism: uncultured Ruaniaceae bacterium; assembly: GCA_938004115.1. GTDB lineage: Bacteria > Actinomycetota > Actinomycetes > Actinomycetales > Beutenbergiaceae > CALKWS01. The sequence goes on along the minus strand of CALKWS010000179.1, from coordinate 1,251 downwards.
ACCACCTCCGCCAGGATCCTGGCCCGGTGCCTGAACTGTGCGCAGGGACCCACCGCCACCCCGTGCGGGCAGTGCGAGAGTTGTGTGGACCTGGCCCGCGGCGGCCCGGGCAGCCTGGACGTGGTGGAGATCGACGCTGCCAGTCACAACGGCGTCGACGACGCCCGCGAACTGCGCGAGCGGGCGGCCTTCGCCCCCGCCCGTGACCGGTACAAGATCTTCATCCTCGATGAGGCCCACATGGTCACCACCCAGGGCTTCAACGCGTTGCTGAAACTGGTCGAGGAACCCCCGCCGCACATCAAGTTCGTGTTCGCCACCACCGAACCGGACAAGGTGATCGGCACCATTCGTTCCCGCACCCACCACTACCCGTTCCGGTTGGTCGCCCCGGAGAAGCTCACCGCTTACCTGCAGTCGCTGGCCGAGGCGGAGGGCATCGAGGTCGACGGCGGTGTGCTGCCCCTGGTGGTGCGCGCCGGCGGTGGTTCGGTGCGGGACTCCCTGTCCGTGCTCGACCAGCTCATCGCCGGCACCACCGACAACCACCTCACCTACTCCCGCGCAGTCGCGCTGCTCGGGTTCACCCACGCCACCCTGCTGGACGATGCGGTGGACGCACTGGCCGCCCGGGACGGGCTGAGCCTGTTCCGGGTGGTGGACCGGGTGATCGAATCCGGGCACGCCCCGCGACGGTTCGTGGAGGACCTGCTGGAGCGGCTACGGGACCTGATCGTGGTGCGCGCCGCCGGGGACCAGGCGGCCTCGGTGCTGCGCACGGTGCCGGCCGACCAGCTCGAACGGATGCACATCCAGGCCCAGCACATGGGCGCGGGTGCGCTCTCACGGGCCGCGGACCTGGTCAACGAGGGACTGACCGAGATGACCGGCGCCACCTCACCGCGGCTGCACCTGGAATTGCTCTGCGCCCGGTTGCTGCTACCGGCCGCGGACGACGGTGTGGACGGTTTCGCCGCCCGCCTGGACCGGCTGGAGGCCCAGATCGGCGGCGCGGCCCCACCTGTTCCCGCGGCCGTGCCGGGGCAGGGGCGATCCGGCCAGCAGCGCCCGCACACCGACGACGGCGAGGCTCACCCGGGCAGCGCGGGCCGGCCCGCGCAGCACGCCCCCCAGGCGGAACCCCCAGGGGGTGCTCGCCACCCGGCCGCAGCGGAACCGCAACCGGACCCGCGGCCAGCCGCGCCAACGCGTGAAGCCGCACCGCGTCGTGACCCGGCGGCACCTGGTGCC
>CALKWS010000178.1 GCA_938004115.1 uncultured Ruaniaceae bacterium | reverse complement strand
AGCGGGTTCGGGCCCTGGAGGCCAAGTACTACGGACGCACCGCGCGGGTGTTCTATTACCACCGCGTGGAGGCGAGCGCCGGCGCAACAGCGCGCCGGTTCAGCGCCGCGGCCGCCGAATTCGCCCAATTGCCCACCGACCAACCGGGGGTGGTCGATGCCAATCTCCGCCGGGTACGGATCCCCACCGAACGTGCCCGGTACTTCAGCGAGCGCCTGAACGCATTGCTGGGCGAGTTCGCCGACGAGCCGCGGGCCGGGGATACCACCTACGCGCTCGCATTCGCGCTCTATCCCGCCCAGCAGCCGGCGTTGCCGGAGGCCGACGACGCAGGCTCACCGGAGCGCCCAGCAGACCGTGGTGAGCATGGTGCTCCGGGCGAAGGCGAGGCATCGTGGTGACGGCTGGCCCGGCTGCCGGGGATAGCGCCGGGACCGAACCCGCCGGGGACGTCCATACCGAGCGCGCCGACACCGGAACCGAACCGACCGGGAACACCAGCGCCGCACCGGCCGGGAACACCGGGGCCGAGCCCGGCGCCGACACCGCAGCCGCGCCCACCCCGCCGCTGGGGCGGAACTACTGGAGACTGTTCACCTCATCGGCGCTGACCAACTTCGGGGACGGGTTGATGTCGGTGGCGGTGGTCTGGCTGGCCACGGCGCTGACCCGGGACCCGTTGTGGATCACCGTGGTGGGCCTGGCCTCCCGCCTGCCGTGGTTGCTGTTCTCCCTCCCGGCCGGGGTGATCACCGACCGGTACGACCGGCGCTACCTCGTGGCCGCGATGGACGTGGTGCGCTTCGCCGCGGTCGGCGCCTTCGCCGTCGTGCTCCTGGTGCACCAGCAGGGTCTGCCCACGCCGGCGGAGCTGGCCGCCGGTGCTCCGGAGCCGGACCAGTCCACGCTGTTGCTGATCGCCCTGACCGCGCTGGCGGTGATCCTCGGGTTCGCCGAGGTGCTGCGGGACAACACCGCCCAGACGCTGCTGCCCTCGGTGGTGGACCAGCGCCTGCTGGAGAAGGCCAACGGCCGGATGTGGGGCGCGGAGACGGCGCTGAACAACTTCGTCGGGCCCCCGCTCGCCGGATTCCTGGTGGCGCTGGCCATCACCGTGCCGTTCGGCGCGAACGCGGTGTTCCTAGGGATCAGCGCGGTCCTGATAGCGGGACTGTCCGGGTCGTTCCGGCCCCGCGGGGGCCCGAACGGACCGCGCGGGCGGATCAGTTGGCGCGCGGAGATCGGTGCGGGGCTCTCCTGGCTGTGGCGGCATCGGCTGCTGCGGTCGCTGGCGCTGCTGCTGGGGGCCAGTAACTTCGCCGGCGCGATCCCCATGGTGCTGTTCGTGCTCTTCGCCCAGGACGTGCTCGGCCTGTTCGAGGGGTGGCAGTTCGGTCTGCTGCTGACCGGGATGGCCACCGGTGCGATCGCCGGGTCCCTGGTGGCCGAGCGGATCGTCGCCCGCCTCACCGAGGGGCGCTGCCTGCTCCTGGCGCTGGTGACGTTCGCGGTGGGCTACGGCGCGACCGGGCTGCTGTCCTCGGCGCCAGTGGTGTGGCTGATGTCGGTGCTGATCGGTCTGGCGATCGTGACCTGGAACGTCATCACCGTCTCCCTGCGGCAACGGATCATCCCCGATCACCTCCTCGGTCGGGTGAACTCGGTCTACCGGTTCTTCGGCTGGGGCACGATCTCGGTGGGAACGCTGCTCGGTGGCCTGCTGGTGACCTGGTTGGAACCCGCCGTGGGGCGCGAGTGGGCTCTGCGGTTCCCGTTCCTGCTGGCCGCGGCGCTCAGCGCCCTGCTGGTGCCCTACGCCTGGACGCGCGTGAACAACACGGCCATCCAGCAGGCTAGGGCAGCAGCCATCGATCCGTGACGGCTGGCGGCACCCGCCTGGCCGGCGCAGCGGTGGTCCCGATAGGCCGGGTCGACGCAGCGTCCTGGAAGACCCGCCCGACAAGGTCAGGCCATGGACAGGGCGATGCCGTCCAGGATGTCGTGTTCGCTGGTGACGATGGGTCCCAACACTCCTCCGCCCGCACGCACGCGACGGTCGATGCGGTCCAGGACCGCGGTCCACACCAGCGCCCCCGCACCGATCACGTCGACCCGTCCGGGGTGCATGTACGGCAACCGAGCCCGCTGCGCACGAGGCATGCCGAGCAGGTCCGCACACCCGTGGTGGACGCCGGACAGCGGCAGCCGGGCGCCGTTGATGCGCTCCCGGTCGTACTCGGGCAGGCCCAGCACGTGCGCGGTGACGGTGGTGACCGATCCGGCCACGCCCACCACGGTGCGGACCTGGGACAGCGGCACGTCGTGTTCGGCCTGGTCCAGGGCCGCGTCGATATCTGCCCGGGCGCGGGCGATCTCCTCGGTGGTGGGCGGATCGGAGTTCAGGTGCCGTTCGGCCATCCGCACGCACCCGATGTTCATCGAGGTGTCTGCCTGGAGCGTGCGCCCGGCGCCGAGCACCAGTTCGGTCGACCCTCCGCCGATGTCCACCACCAGCCGGCCCCTGCCGGGGCCATCGCTCCCGGGCCCCCCTTGCCCAGCCGACCCATCGCCGTCGGGCGTGCCCCGCTCGGCTGACCCATCGCCGTCGGGCGTGCCCTGCTCGGCCGACCCATCGCCGTCGGGCAGCACGCTGATCGCCCCGGTGAAGGACAGCGCCGCCTCCTCGGCCCCGCTGATGATCTCCACCTCCACACCGAGCCGGTCGCGCACGCCGGCGAAGAACTCCTCCCGGTTGGAGGCGTCCCGGCTGGCCGAGGTGGCCACGAACCGGACCTGCTCCACGCCGTGTTCCCGGCACAGCTGGGCGTAGGTGCTGGTGGCCTGCAGCGTGCGGGCCAGCGCGTCCGGGTGGAACTGGCCGGTGCGATCCACCCCCTGGCCCAATCGCACGATCTCCATCAGCCGGGTCACCTCGTGCAGGCCGGTTCCCGCGGGGTCGACGTCGGCGATGAGCAGGCGGATCGAGTTGGTTCCGCAATCGATGGCAGCAACACGTCTCACCCGCACAGCGTGCCAGACTTCCGGGGCGCGGCGCGCGCCCTGCCGGGCGAGCGACTCAGGAGCAACTACAGCGATCGGGGCGCCACAGGTCCGCCACCTGTGCCAGGGCCTGATCACCGATCGGGTTCACCCCGGGTCCCTCGGCGAGCGAGTGGGCCATCAGGGCGTGCAGGCACTTGACCCGCTGCGGCATCCCGCCGGCGCTGACGTCCTCGATCTCCGGCACCTCGCCCAGTTCGGCGCGGCGGGCGAGGTACTGGCGGTGCGCCGCGGCGTAGGCGGCGGCCAGGTCCTCATCGGCGGCCAGTGCCTCGTTCATCTCGCGCATCACCCCCTGGCTCTCCAGGGTGGACGCGGCATACACCGCACCCGGGTGGGTCAGGTAGTACATCGTGGGGAACGGGCTGCCGTCCTCGAGCCGGGGCGCGGTACGCACCACCGTGGGCCTGCCGCACACGCACCTGGCCGCGATCTCCACCACCCCGCGCGGGGCGCGGCCGAGTTGCTCGGTCAGGGCGCGCACGTCCTGCGCGGACACGGTCGTTGCGCGCGGCGGTCGTGCCTGTGCCGCCTCGCTCACTCCTCACCCACCTCGCCTGCGACTCGGATCGAATCCGTCACGGTGACGTACCACGGACCCACCTGGGGAACCATCACCGGCCCGTCGTCCCGCGGGTCCGATTCTACTTCCTCACCGGTGACGGTCTCCGGGTCGACCACCCGGTACGAGGTCTCCCCGGGGTAGACGAACCCGAGCCGCTCGCGTGCCTGGGCCTGGACGAACGCCGGGTCCTCCCATCGGTCCAGGGTGCGCTGCAACTCGGCGTTGCGCTGCTCGGTCGCCTCGATCTGGGACGTGAGTTCCCGCTGCTGTTCGGCCTGGGCGATGAACGCGCGCAACGTGGGAGCCAGCACGATGAAAGCGATGAGGACGACCAGGAACAACACCAGCGTGCGGACGGTGATCTGCCGCGGTGGGGCCTCCGGTTCGACCCGGCTCGCCTGCCCGGCGGAACGGTGGGAGGCGCGTGCGGTGCGGCCCGGCCGTGCCCCCGGATGGCCGGTGCCGCCCGGGCGGGAGGTGCCGCTGGGGCGCGGGCGATGGGTCGACGGGGTCCGCCCGGTCCCGGGCCGGGCGGATGACTTGTCGCTCCGCGGCCGGGGCGGGCCGGCCGCACCGCCCCTGGTTGCTCCGCGGGCACCGGAGGGTGCACGCGGGGCGGACGGGCGGCGGGCATTCACTCCCACATCGTCACGCACCGCCGGGGGTAAAGCGGTGATCCGCCGGTGGAGTGTCGCTCACGTTCCTCCGGCGGCGCGGGCCCGGCGCCGGACCGGGACGGGACCCGATCGCTGCGGCGCCCGGCCCGCGTGGCCGGCACGAGGACCCCGGGGCGGATCAGCCCTGCCAGCGGGGGAACGCCGATGCGCCGGCGTACCGGGCGGCGCTGTCCAGTTCGTCCTCGATGCGCAGCAACTGGTTGTACTTGTTCACCCGCTCACCGCGGGCGGGCGCGCCGGTCTTGATCTGTCCGGCGTTCACCGCCACGGACAGGTCGGCGATCGTGGTGTCCTCCGTCTCCCCCGACCGGTGGGAGACCATCGCGGTGAACCCGTTCCGCTGCGCCAGGGAGATCGCGTCGAAGGTCTCGGTGAGGGTGCCGATCTGGTTGACCTTCACCAGCAGCGAGTTCGCGGCCCTGGTCTCGATCCCGCGGGCCAGACGCTCGGGGTTGGTGACGAACAGGTCATCGCCCACGATCTGCACCTTGTCCCCGATCTTGGCGACCAGTTCGCTCCAGGAGTCCCACTCGTCCTCGCTCAACGGGTCCTCGATCGACACCAGCGGGTAATCGGCCACGAGCTTGGCGTAGAAGTCGATCAGGTCCGCGGGGCTGGTGGCCCTGCCCTCGAAGGTGTAGGAGCCGTCGGCGAAGAACTCCGTGGCGGCCACGTCCAGGGCCAGGGCGACGTCGGAGCCGGCGGTGAACCCGGCCTTGCCGATCGCCTCCATGATCAGGTCCAGCGCGGCGGTGTTGGACTCCAGGTTCGGGGCGAAGCCGCCCTCGTCCCCCAGGCCGGTGGCCAGGGAGCGGGACTTCAGCACCGCCTTGAGTGCGTGGTAGACCTCGGTCCCCCAGCGCAGCGCCTCGGCGAAGGTGCCCGCACCGATCGGCGCGATCATGAACTCCTGGATATCCACGTTGGAGTCCGCGTGCGAGCCGCCGTTGAGGATGTTCATCATCGGCACCGGCAGCAGGTGGGCGTTCGGCCCGCCCAGGTACCGGAACAGCGACAGGTCCGCGGCCTCGGCGCTGGCGCGGGCGGCGGCCAGGGACACCCCGAGGATGGCGTTCGCGCCGATGGTGCCCTTGTTGGCGGTGCCGTCCAGGTCGATGAGGGTCTGGTCCAGGAACCGTTGATCGGCGGCGTCCAGGCCGAGGACCTCCGGGGCGATGGTGTCGGTGACCGCGGCGACCGCGTCCTTCACGCCCTTACCCAGGTAGCGGCCGTCGTCACCGTCGCGGCGCTCGACCGCTTCGAACGCGCCGGTGGAGGCCCCGGAGGGCACCGCGGCGCGGGCGAAGGAACCATCTTCCAGGGCGATCTCGACCTCAACGGTCGGGTTGCCGCGCGAATCCAGGATCTCGCGTGCTCCCAGGGCCTCGATTGTGGCCACGTCTGACTCCTAATCCTCGACAGTTTCTTTCATGACGGTTCGTGGTGATCGGATCCACACGATAGTGCGGATCGGTCCGCACCTGCACGGGCCGGTGGCAACAGGCGGCGCAGGCATGGGAACGGTCCCGGTCCGGTCAGTGCCTGCTCCCGGTTGCCTCGGCGGCGCCGGCGACCTCGGCCGAGCGGGCGGCCTCGGCCGAGCGGGCGGCGTCCTCCAGCCGGCGGACCTGCGCCCGCAGGGCGGCTTCGGCGTCCACCCCGCGGTGCTCGGCGAGACGGACCAGGTGCAGCAGTCGGGCGCCCAGGTCGGCGGAGTCCGAGCCCGAATCCCGAACGCGATCGGCTGCCGCATCCGAAGCGCGGTCCGATGCGGCGTCCGACGACGCACCTCGGCTCACCGGGTCGACGTCCAGACCGCTGCGGGTGAGGCGGCGCAGCACCTTCTGCGCCCGGGCCAGGGCCGGCAGGGACACCGGAATCCCGTCCAGGGCGGAGTCGCGTTGCTGCTCGGCCGCCTTGAGCACCTCCCAGTTCTCGGTGACCTGCGCAGCGGAGGGACTCGCCCCGCCGTCGTCGGCGAACACGTGCGGGTGCCGGTAGGTGAGCTTGTCCACCAGGGCGCGCGCCACGTCGTCGATGTCGAAGCCGTCCGGGTTCTCCGCGGCGATCCGGGCGTGGAAGAGCACCTGCAGCAGCAGGTCGCCCAACTCCTCCCGCAGATCCTCCGGCGAGCCGCTCTCGGCGGCCTCGGCCACCTCGTGGGCCTCTTCGATCGCGTACGGGGCCAGGGAGGCGTGCGTCTGCTCGGCGTCCCACGGGCATCCTCCCGGGGACCGCAAGCGGTCCATCACCGCCACCGCCTGCAGCAGCGCTGCACCCGGGGTGTGCGGGTGCTCGTGGTCCGCTGCCGGACCCGACGGTGCGCCGGCCTGGGTCACGCCGCCTGCGGTTCCTGCTCCAGGATCCACTCCGGCTGCGCCGGGGCCGGGCCCTGCGGGGTCCACTCCCCGTACCGGGGGCTGAGCTCCACGTCCAGCTCGGCGATCCGCTCCTCCAACTCGGCGCTCAGCTCGGCGGCGTCCGGGGAGGTGCGCAGCATGTTGTCCAGCAGCAGGTAACGGGCCACGGTCAGGGTGCTCTGGCTGTACTCCTCAGCCGGTTCCTGCTCGTTGGCCAGAGCCTCGTTGTCCAGGAACTCCGCGGCCTCGGCGGCCGAGATGCCCATCCCGTTGCTCGCCGCCACCTGGATCGCGGTGGGGCCCACGATGAGGATCTGCAGCACCGCCTGGGGGTTGATCTGTCCGGCCAGCACGTCACCGAGCTCGGTGGACGCCTCCGAGACGTCCTGTTCGGCGATGGTGCCGCCGTTCACCACGGCTGCGGCCCCTGGTTGGGTGCCGCAGGCACTGAGAGCGAGCAGGCCGACGAGGAGTGCGCTGATGACCTTGAGCAATCGTGCGGTCGGAACCACGGTGAGGACCTTTCGTGAACATCGCGGACGTGCATCATCGTATGCGTCTTGGCGGTGTGGTGTGCACCCCGGGCTCAGTGCCGCTCGGCCACCGCCGCGGCGGCCGCGACACTGGCGCCGGGCAGGAACACCGCCTCCAGCACGCCGTCGAGCCACTCGAGCAGGTCCTCGTCCCGCAGCGGTTTGCCGCCCACCCTCGACGTGGTCGGGGCGGGCACCAGGGCGGTGCGGATCGCGGGTTTGAGTACCGTGCCCGGGTAGAGCCGCTTGAGCCGGATCTGCCCGGACTCGGCCAGCTGCACCGGGGCGAACCGGATGTACTTGCCCTGGCTGGTGATCTCGGCCAGGCCGGCGGCCCTCGCCTTGATCCGCAGCGCTGCCACACCGAAGAGTCGTTCCACCTCCTGGGGCACCGGCCCGTACCGGTCCACCAGCTCGGCCCGCACGTCCTCGATGCCCTGGTCGTCGGTGACCTGCGCCAGTTTCGTGTAGGCCTCCAGGCGCAGCCGCTCGTGGGAGATGTAGTTGTGCGGGATGTGGGCGTCCACCGCGATCTCGGTCTTCAGTTCGGGCAGTTCCTCGGTGTCCTCGCCGCGGAACTGGGCCACTGCCTCCGACACCATCCGCACGTACAGGTCGAACCCCACGCCGGCGATGTGCCCCGACTGCTCCCCGCCGAGCAGGTTCCCCGCCCCGCGGATCTCCAGGTCCTTCAGCGCCACGCGCATCCCCGACCCCAGTTCGGTGTTGGCCGAGATCGTCTGCAGCCGCTCGTGGGCGGTCTCGGTCAGGGGCCGCTCCGGCGGGTAGAGGAAATAGGCGTAGGCCCGCTCCCGCCCCCGGCCCACCCGGCCCCGCAACTGGTACAACTGCGACAGGCCCATCGCATCGGCCCGTTCCACGATCAACGTGTTGGCGTTGGAGATGTCCAACCCGGTCTCCACGATGGTGGTGGACACCAGCACATCGGCGCGCTTGTTCCAGAAGTCGACGATCACCCGTTCCAGGTCGTTCTCGTTCATCCGGCCGTGGGCCACCACCACCCGCGCATCGGGCACCAGCTCCCGGATCCGCGCGGCCGCCTTGTCGATGGACTCGGTGCGGTTGTGCACGTAGAACACCTGGCCCTCGCGCAGCAGCTCGCGGCGGATCGCCGCGGCGATCTGCTTGTCCGCGTACGGCCCCACGAACGTCAGCACCGGGTGACGCTCTTCCGGCGGTGTCTCCAGGGTGGACATCTCCCGGATGCCGGTCACGGCCATCTCCAGCGTCCGCGGGATCGGCGTGGCGCTCATCGCGAGCACGTCGACGTTGGTGCGCAACTGCTTCAGGGTCTCCTTGTGCTCCACCCCGAAGCGCTGCTCCTCATCGATCACCACCAGGCCCAGGTCCTTGAAGGACACCTCCCCGGTGAGCAACCGGTGGGTGCCGATCACCACGTCCACGGTCCCCTCGCGCACCCCGTCCTTGACCTGCTGGGCCTCGGCCGGGGTCTGGAACCGGGACAGCGCCCGCACCTCGACCGGAAAGCCCCCGTACCGTTCGGAGAAGGTCTCGAAGTGTTGCTGCACCAGCAGCGTGGTGGGCACCAGGATGGCGACCTGCTTGCCGTCCTGAACGGCCTTGAACGCCGCGCGCACCGCGATCTCGGTCTTGCCGTACCCCACGTCCCCGCACACCAGCCGGTCCATCGGCACGGGCTTTTCCATATCCGCCTTGACCTCATCGATCGTGGCGGCCTGGTCGGGGGTCTCGGTGAACGCGAAGGCGTCCTCCAGTTCCCGTTGCCAGGGCGTGTCGGGGCCGAACGCGTGCCCGCTGGTGGCCATCCGCGCCGAGTACAGCCGGATGAGTTCCCCGGCGATCTCCTTGACCGCCTTGCGAGCCCGGCCCTTGGTCTTGGCCCAGTCCGAGCCGCCCATCTTGTTCAACGACGGCGATTCCCCACCGGTGTACTTGGTCACCTGGTCCAGGGAATCGGTGGGCACGTACAGCCGGTCCCCGGGGTGCCCGCGCTTGGACGGGGCGTACTCGATCACCAGGTACTCCCGGGTGGCGGCGTTCGCCCCGCCGCCGATCGTCCGGGAGATCAGTTCGATGAACTTGCCCACCCCGTGCTGTTCGTGCACCACGTAGTCCCCGGGCCGAAGCGCCAGGGGGTCCACCACGTTGCGCCGCCGCGAGGGCATCTGGCGCATGTCCCGGGTGGAGGCCGGGCCTGCCCGGCCGGTGAGGTCCGCCTCGGTGAACAGGGCCAGCCGCAGATCCTCGCTGACGAACCCTCTACCCACCGACGCGGTCGTGACCAGCACCACCCCCGCCGTCGGCAATCCGGGGTCCTCCCCGTCCCGGGCGTCCGCCCCGGCCGGTTCCACCTCGGCCACCAGCCGCGCGGGCACCTCGGCGTCCAGCAGCATCTCCACCATCCGCCGGGCCGGGCCGGGCCCCTCGGTGACCAGCACCAGGCGCCACCCGGCGGTGGTGAGGTCCTTCAGGTCCGCCACCGCCCGGTCGGTGTCGCCGCGGTAGCCGCGCACGTCCCGGGTGGGGATGACGACGGCGTGAGATGCCGGCGCGAAGGCGTCATCCTCCGTAGCCGCGTCCTCACCGACGGCGCCCGTGCCCTCCGGCGCCAGGTCACCCAGATCCGAGTCGCGCTCGAAGGCGCCCAGGGTCCACCACCCCAGGCCGCGGGTGCGGGCGACCTCGCGAGTGTCGGTGAGGGTCTCGAAGGAGGCACCGGACAGGTCCAGCGGGGTCTGGGCGCCCGCGGCGGCCGACGTCCAGGCCGCGGCCAGGAACTCCTCGGTGGTGGCCACCAGGTCGTGCGCGCGCCGGCGCACCCGCTCGGGTTCGTTGACGATCACCAACGACTCCTCGGGCACCAGTTCCAGCAGCGGCTGCAGCCCGTCCACCAGCGCCGGAGCGAGGGACTCCATGCCGTCCACGGCGATGCCCTCGGCGAGTTTCTCCAGCATGTCGGCGGCGCCGGGCAGGCTGGGGATCAGGTCCCGGGCGCGCTGGCGCACCTGATCGGTGAGCAGGATCTCCCGGCACGGGGGCGCCCACAGGCCGTCCTCGCTGATCTCCAGGGAGCGTTGGTCGGCGGCGGAGAACCAGCGGATCTCCTCCACGTCATCGCCCCAGAACTCCACCCGCTGCGGGTGCGCCTCGGTGGGCGCGAACACATCCAGCAGCCCGCCGCGCACGGCGAACTCCCCGCGCCGTTCCACCATGTCCACGCGGGTATAGGCGGCATCGACGAGCGCCTGGATCACGTCCTCCATCGGCGCCTGCTGGCCGGTGTGCAGCGCGACCGGTTCCAGGTCGCCCAGGCCCTTGACGACCGGCTGCAGGGCGGCGCGAACCGGCACGATCAGCACTCGGATGGGGCGCGCGGAGCCGCCGGCGCCGTGGGCGTCGGCGTCGGGGTGGGCCAGGCGCCGCAGCACCGCGATCCGGCGGGCGACGGTGTCGCTGCGGGGTGAGAGCCGCTCGTGCGGGAGGGTCTCCCAGGCGGGGAAGACGGCCACATCGGCCGGGTCGAGGTAGGCACCCAGGGCGGTTTCCAACTCCTCCGCCTCCCGGCCGGTGGCGGTGATGACCACCAGGGGCCGCTCACCGTGCTCGGCCAACTCGGCCAGCACCGCCGGGCGCACGCCCACGGATGCGGTCACGTCCAGCGTCCCTCGTGCGGGTACCGAGTCGATCAGTTCGGCCAGCGCGGGTTCGGCGCGCAGTGCGGGCAGCAGTCCGGCCAGGCTCATACATCCTCATCCGGTGGTCGGTGGCTCGGGCCCGCACGCGACCACCTGGGCAGCGTGCGGGCAGCGCGACCGGCCCGCCACCGCGCGCAGGCGGGGGCGGGTGATCGAGCCCTCCTAGTTTACTGGCCGCCGCGTGGCCATGCCTGGCCGGGAACGTGAGGGCCACCACCGGGGGGCAGCACCGGCTCGGAGGTTGCCTGCTCCGGCGCTGCCGGCATCGGGTACGCCCCCTGCACAGGCGCCGCCGGCATCGGGTACGCCCCCTGCACAGGCGCCGCCGGCATCGGGTACGCCCCCTGCACAGGCGCCGCCGGCATCGGATACGCCGTCATCGCGGAGGGGCCGGTCACCGCATCGTGCCCGACGGTGTCCAGGCGCACCCGCCGCATTCCCGCAGCGCACAGCACGACGATCACCGCCACCACCAGCAGCACCGGCAACGGGCGCAGCAAGCCGATCGCCTCGGGGATCATCCCTTGCTGCCAGGCCCGAACCGCCAGCGCGGTGGCATCCGGCGTTGTCGGGTCGCCCATGATCAGCGACCAGATAACGTCGGATGTGCGCAGGAGCAGCAGCGTGGTCACCGCCAGCCCGATCGTGGCTACCGCCGGCCCAGCCGGGCGATGGGCACCGATACCGGGCCGGCTCCGGATGGCGTCGGCCACATAGGCGCACACGAACACCAACGGGACAGCCACGATCTGGGGGTACATGGCTCCCAGCGTGGTGTACAGCAACTCGAGTTCCTGCCGGTCCGAGACGTGGGCGACCAGCAGCGGGAGCAGCCCGATGAGCAGCAGCGGGGACAACAGCGTCAGCAGCACCGGCATGCTCCGCTCCCCCAGCGGACGGTAGTACCCGATCCCGAGGCCGGCGAGCGCCGCGACTGCTGCCGCCAGGAGCACCTGGCCGCTGCCGCCGAGCCAGGTGCGCACCAGCGCCGGCCATGCCTCCGGCACCGGGGACGCGGAGCCACCGATCACCGCGCCCGGATCACCGGGCGCGGCCAGCGCGGCGACCATCCACGGCGTGCTGGCCACCAGCGTGATCCCCAAAACCACCACACCGGCAACGATCATCCCGACACCGGAGCCCGGCCGGGGCGCACCGGCACCGGGATGTCCGCCTACCGTATGCCCCACCGGCACGACCTCACGCGACTCGATCCGCAGTCGTAGCCGGGTGGCCAGCAACATCCTGGTACTCACCACGCCCAACGGGATCACGATGAGCAGCAACAGCGTGCTGATCGCCGCAGCATGCCCCATTTGCAGGCTAGTGAACGCCATGCGGTAGATCGCCGAACCAGGGTCATCCGAGGAGACCAACACCCCGGAGGTGTTCTGCACGCCCAGGGCGATGCCGACCATCGCTGCGATGGCCGTTCCCAGCAGCGCGACCCGGCCGGTGGGCCGAGCCGGTGGCAACGCCACCGCGATGAAGAACCCGATGATGATCGTCACCGGCAGCCAGACCACGACGGCGGCCGGCGGGCCGACGGCACCGAAATCCACCCACTGGGTCAGCCCCAGCACGGTGGCCGCCGGGGCGATGCCAACCAGGCCGAGAGCCGCGAGCGCCATCCCGATCCGGCGAGCGATGCCGGTACTGCGGCTTCCCAGGCGGCCCAATGCGAAGCCGATGAGGAAGCCGGTCACAGCGAGCACCAGACCCAGCACGACGCTTCCACGCAGCGTCCAGGGCACCAGCATTCCACCCAGCACGTCGGCGTAGTTCCCCAGGCCCACCGGGGTACTGCCGGCCCCGAACAAGTCGACCTGCTGCAGACTCAACCACGCGGTGCGCACCACCGGGATCACCTGCTGGAGCAGCACCAGCACCAGTGCCGGCGCCAGGAACAGCCAGCCGAGACCCGGTGCGGGCCGGGCCGGCGTGCTCTGGGCGTAGGGCGATTGCGGAGTTGCCTGCGGTCCTGCCCACTGCTGCGTACCGCCGCCTGCCGCAGTGCCGCCGTCGTACGTCGCCATCTTGAGCCTTCCGGTTGTTCGGTCGGCGTCAATGTACTGCGGGGACCCCGGGCCAGGGCACGATCAGCGGCCGGAATATTCCGCGCGCTGGCGCCACTTTCCGGAAGGAGAGCTCAGGTCTGGGTGTGTAACACGTGCTGGGTGCGCTCCAGGCCGTGATGGATCACGTCGCGCACCACGTCGGCGCCCTGTTCGATGGTGACCGCCCACTCGGGGCGCTGGGCGGCGGGGAAATCCTGCAGCACGTAATCGGCCGGGTTCATCCGGCCCGGGGGACGGTCGATGCCCACGCGCAGGCGCACGTAGTCACCGGTTCCGAGCGCAGCGGTGATCGACTTGAGACCGTTGTGGCCGCCGCTGCCCCCTCCGCGTTTGAGCCGCAGCGTGTGCTCGGGCAGGTCCAGTTCGTCGTGGATCACCAGCAGCCGGTCGGGTGGCACGGAGTAGAACGTGCACAGCCCCGCCACCGGTCCCCCGGAGAGGTTCATGTAACTGCTCGGCTTGGCGAGCACGACGCGCGGCCCGGGCGCCCCGCCCGGCATGGTGCCCAGGCGTCCATCGAGCACTTCCGCGCGCGCCCGGTGGCGCTGGAACTGCCCGGGCACGTCCTCGGCGAGCGCGTCGACCACCATCGCGCCCACGTTGTGGCGGTTCCTGGCGTAGGTGGGCCCGGGATTCCCCAGGCCCACCACCAGCCAGAGATCAGCGCTCATTGCACGCTCGACTCACTGGACCTTCGCGTCACTGAACTTTCGAAGCGGACTGCTCAGTCCTCGGAGCCGCCCTCTTCGGCAGCCGGCTCCTCGGCGGCGGCCTCGGCCGCTTCGCCCTCGGCGGCATCGGTCTCGAGGTCTTCCTCGGAGATCCGCGGCACGGTGACGTTGATGACCACGGTCTCCGGGTCTTCCTCGGACTCCACCCCGTCCGGGAAGGTCAGGTCCGACACGCGCACGTACTCGCCGTCGCCCAGGTCCTCGATGTTGGCGATGATCGACTCCGGAATGCTGGTGGCCTCGGCCAGCACGAGCACCGTCTGCTGCTCCACGGTGTGGATCGTTCCCGGTGCGGACTCGCCCTGCACCTCCACCGCCACCTCGACGGAGACCTTCTCGCCCCGGCGGACCATCACCAGGTCGACGTGGTCGATGGTGCGGCGGACCGGGTCGCGCTGGACGTCCTTGGACAGGGCCAACTGGTCCTCGTCGTCGATCTTGAGCGTGAGCAGCGCGTTCGGGTTGTCCTTCAGCGCGAGCCAGGTCTCGTGCCCGGGCAGGGACAGGTGCACCGGGTCGGCGCCGTGCCCGTACAGGACGGCGGGGATGAGTCCGGCACGGCGAGCACGGCGGGCGGCGCCCTTGCCGAACTCGGTGCGCGCAGTGGCGGTCAGGGTGTACCTATCGTTGTCAGACACGTCGATTCTCCGAAAAGCATGTGGGGCGGTGATCGCGCCTCGGGCGAAGGCACGCCGGGCGGACGACACACGAAAGTCGAGACCACCGCGTCGATTCACGGACTGACGGCGGGCGGCCTGCCCAACCGACGTCCCTCGCCGAGGCAACCTGTCCATCTTAGCCCCACCGCGGGTGCGCGGCGCTACCCCAGCCCCCGGGGACGGTGCGTGGGGCAGCCCACACATTCCGCACCAAGGCACGAGCGCCCCGACTCACGCCCTGCAAGCACGGGCGCCACCGTCGCCGGCGTGGCGGCAACCGCGCCCTGCGATCGCGGCCGCTGTGAACCCACCCTGCCACCCCGCGCTAGCCCGCGGCCCCCGGGAACCCGTCCTGCCACCCCGCGCTATCCCCGTTTGAACGCGCGCCATAGGCCGATGTCGGTGGTCGCTAGTACGTTTGTTCTATGTCCTCGACGATGCCACCGCACCCCGGCCATGGGCCGTCGGACCGGGCTGAGCGGTCCGGTGGGCGGGCGCCCCGGGGTCAGACCGGCGGCAGTCGAGGGCCAGGTCCAGCGGATCCGGCGGCGGACCCGCGTGAGTACCAGTGGCGTGCCGAGCGCAGCCGCCGGGCCAGGCGTCGACGCACCACGCGCCCGGGGCGGAGGCGGGCGGAGAACGCGTACGCGGCATGGACGGAGGAGGTCAGTGCGCAGATCCCCGAAGGCTGGATCGACGCCGAGCGTGAATTGCCCGAGGAAGTTCGTGCGCTGCGGGCACTGTCCGCTGAGTTGCCGAGCGCGGACCTGGCCGTCAAGGCCGCCGCGATCGATCCGGACCGGGTCGATGACCCCGTCCTGCTGGAGCTGATCAGGGCCACCCAGCGGCTGTCCTCGTGGCTGTGCGCCCAGCAAGCGGATCTGGTAGCCGCGTTCAGTGACCGCGCCACCGGGAAGGGCAAGGGTCTCTACGTCACCGAGCAGATCTCCGCCCATCTGTCGTTGACCGGGTACGCCGCGGGCAAACTGGCCGCTCGCGCCGAGGCGTTGAAGGAGATGCCCGAACTCCATGAGGCGCTGCGCACCGGCCGGATCGACGAACGAAAAGTAGACATCCTGATCGATGGCACCGACGGGCTGCCGGCACTGCGGGCCCGGGCGGTGCATCGCAGCCTGCTCCCCACCGCGGAGGTCATCACCAGCGCGCAACTGCGCAAGCGGGTGGCCACCGCCGCCGTTGCCGTGGACCCCGACTACGCCCGCACCCGGCACGAGAAGGCGAAGAAGACTCGCACCGTCTCGCTCAACGCCGCCCCCGACGGCATGGCGTGGATCAACGCATACCTGCCCGCGACCGAGGCCATGGCCGCGTTCACCGCGATCGACGCCCTCGCGGGCCAGAAGGATGCCGACGACGACCGGCCGGTGGGTGCGCGCCGGGCCGATGCCTTCAGCCAGGTGTTCGCGGAGACCCTCGACTCCGGCTACACCCCAGGTGGCTGCGCCCTCCCGCGCCGGCAGGGGGCACGTCCACACCTGATGGTCACCGTCGCGGCCTCCACGCTGGCCTACCGCGACGATCTACCCGGTCAACTCGCCGGTTACGGTCCGATCGGCGCCGATGTGGTACGCAAACTCGCCACGGGTGCCGGACCCTACTCCGTCCTGCACACCGACTCGGCCACCGGGAGCCTGACCGACCTGGAACGGCGGCGCGCCGCGAAGAGCCGCGCGGCACGCGGCCATGGCACGGGCGAGGAGGCCCGGCAGTACGACGCCGCCGCCCTGAGCGGTCACGATGCCACCGAACTCATCGCCCTGGTGGCCGCCGCCGGCGCACTCGACCCGGTGGCGTACCTGGAGGAGATGCTCGGCTTGCGCGCCACCGACTCCTACGTCCCCTCTGCGGCGCTGCGGGACCTGATCATGACCCGGGACCGCACCTGCCGGTTCGTGGGCTGTGAGCAGCCTGGGTCCCGGTGCCAGATCGATCACATCGACCCGTTCGACGATTCACAGCCGGCATGGGCACAGACGGTCGAGACGAATCTGCACCTGTTGTGCGTTCGGCACCACCAGATGAAGACCGGTGGCGATTGGAAGGTCAGCCGGGATGCGATGGGTAACACTCACTGGACCTCTCCCTCCGGCAACGTCTACCGCAGACCGGCCGAGGTGATCGACCCGCTGGCCGATGCCCACGATGTGGGCCGGGCCGCGGCGGCACTCGCCGAGGAACTCGGCAAGGTCGCCGAGGAACTCCGCACCGAGCCGCTCAGCGACCCCGGCACGGCCGAGGAGTCCAATCCGACGAACCTGGCTGCCGGAGGAGAGTCCCTGGAGCAGATCCAGCGCCGCCTGACGCCGGCGCAGGGGCCGGCTGGTCCCGAGGCACACACCGGCGCGGAAGGGCGGCCCGACGCTCCCGGTGGCGCGACACGCGGATCGGCATCGGCGTCGGCCTTCGCAACATCCGCGCCCGCCGCGGGCGCCGCTGACCCTGCGCAGGGCACGGACGCACGACGACGGGCGGTCGCCGACAGCGGGAAATCCGCCAACGCCACCGGATCCGACGATGAGGGCGAGCCACCGTTCTGAGCCATGCAGGCCACACGTGTGCCGGTGGCCACGGGCGCGCACGCCTTCGGTGGCGTGGTGCGCCGTGGGCGCGGCTCAGTGCACCTCCGCCGGCTCCATCACCCGGACCTTGGTGTCACCGAAGATGATCCGGGAACGCACCCGTGCCGAGATCTGGTCGACGATGATGGTGATGACGATGATCGTGACCAACGTGATACCGATGCGATCCCAGGCGCGCACGTTGAACAGGGCGCTGAGCAACGATCCGATACCACCGGCGCCCAACGCCCCCAGGATCGCCCCTGCCCGGATGTTGATCTCGAACCGGTAGAGCCAGAACGCCACGATCTCCGGCAGCACCTGCGGCACCACGGCCCAGCGCAGCACCTGCATCTTCCTGGCCCCGGAGGCGCTGACCGCTTCGATCGGGCCGGTGTCGACGCTCTCGATCGCTTCCGAGGAGAGCTTCCCCAGCGTTCCCACCGAACCCACACCGAGGGCGATCGCACCGGCCAGCGGCCCGAAGCCGAAGATCGGCATCATCACCGCCACCGCCAGGATCAGTTCCGGGATCGCGCGGATGATGTTGAGGACCTGACGGGTCACGAACACCACCGGCGCCGGGGCGATGTTGGAGGCGGCGAGGAACGAGAGCGGGAAGGAGATCGCCGCTCCGATCAGCGTGCCGATCCAGGCCATCTGGATCGACTCGATCATCGCGTTGATCGCCGCCAGCCAGTAGTCGGCGTTCGGGTCCACCACCGGGTTGCTGAGCACGCCCTGGGTCATCAGTGCCACGTACCCGGGCGCCTCGGTGATGAACGCCGGGAGCCGCTCCCACCGGGCGTCCACCTGGGTGAACGCGAGCAGCAGCACGGCGGCGAGGAGGAGCATGCCCACGGTCTTGCGGACCTTGGACGGGGGCGCGGGCCGGGCCGGCTTGCCCGCACCCGCGGGGGCGGGGGTGATGGGGGTGTCGACGGTCATGTGAGCCTCCGCCTGATCGCGCGGGACACCCGGTCCAGGACGAACACCACGACGATGAACAACACGATCACCGCGGAGATGTTGTCGTAGTTGAACCGGGCCAGTTCGGTCATGATCGTCTGGCCGATCCCGCCACCGCCGACGACGCCGATCACCAGCGACGCGCGCAGGTTCAGTTCGAAGACGTAGAAGCAGTAGGAGAAGTAGTTCGGCGCCACCTGCGGGATGATCGCGGTGAAGGCGCGCTGGATCCGGTTGCCGCCCGCGGCCTCGACCGCCTCGATCGGGCCGGGGTCCACCGCGTCGATGCTCTCCGCCGTGAGTTTGGCCGCGACTCCGATGTTGAACATGATGAGCGCGGCCATCCCGCCCAGTGCCCCAGTGCCCACGAACGCGACGAACAGCAGGCCGTAGGCCACATCGGGCAGGGACCGCACCGCGGACATGACAGCCTTGGCAACCTGGTAGACGACCGCGTTCGGGGCGGACACCTTGCTGGCCAGCAGCGCCACCACCATCGCCACCGCACAGCCGATCACCGAGGAGATGATCGCCATGTAGAGCGTGGTCAGGGAGGCCGTGATCACCGCATCCCGGCCCAGGAAGGACCAGTTCGGCACGAACTGGCGCAGCACTTCCTCACCGCGCGTCAGGTCATGGATCAGCGGGGCCAGGGTGAAGTCGATCCCGGCACCCGCCCAGAGCGTGATCAGCAGCACCGCAGCCAGGCCGATCACCGTGAAGGCGGTGGGGGCGGGCTTCCGCGGAGCACGAGTGATCGCGCCGGTCGCGCCGTCGTGCGCCTGGGTGGGCGCCGTCATGTCGCCGCCCTGCCGGTCGCGCCGGAGCGGAGGGTCATGGCGTCGCCGCCGGGTCGGTCGGGGTGGACGCGACCCGCGGCGTGCCCGCTGCCTGCACCGAGCCGGGTGAGGTGCTGGCGGCGTCGTCGAGCGGTTCGCCGTCACGCGTACCGGTCCCCGTCTCCGTACTCGCGTCGGCACCGGCGCCCGCGTCGGTGCCGGCGCCCGCGTCGGTGCCGGCTCGGGCGGGAGCGCCGGGAGCGGCGACGTCCTCGGCGGTCAGGGAGCGGCCGTAGATGCGCTCGAACACCGCGTCGTCGGCCTGCGCCCCGGTACCGTCGAACACCACCTTGCCCGCCCGCATACCGATGATCCGGTCCCCGTAGCGGCGGGCCAGGTCCAGGAAGTGCAAATTCACCACGGTGGTGATGCCCAGTTCCCGGTTGATCCGCTGCAGGTCACGCATCACCGCGTTGGCGGTGGGCGGGTCCAGGGAGGCCACCGGCTCATCGGCGAGCATCACCCGGGGCTGCTGGGCTAGGGCGCGGGCGATCGCGACGCGCTGTTGCTGCCCACCGGACAACTGGGAGGCGCGCACCCACGCCTTTTCCAGGATGCCCACCCGCTCCAGTGCGTCGAAGGCGATCTCCTTGTCCGCCCGGGAGTACCAGCCGAGCATGGACCGCAGCGAGGACGTGGAGTGCAACCGTCCGGTGAGCACGTTGTTCATCACCGACGTCCGGGTGACCAGGTTGAACCCCTGGAAGATCATCCCGATGTCCGAGCGCAGCGTGCGCAGCGAGCGGCGCCGGATCCCGCTCAGGTCGGTCTCTCCCACCTGCAGGCTCCCCCCGGTGATGGGCACCAGGCCGTTGATCGAGCGCACCAGGGTGGACTTGCCTGCTCCGGACAGACCCACGATGACGACGAACTCGCCCTCGGGGATGGTCAGACTCACCCCGTCCAGCCCCTTGGTCCCCGTGGGGTAGGTGACGGACACGTCCCGGAACTCGATCATCGCAGCATCCTCATGACTGGGTGGTGCCGGCGGTCTCCCCGCCGGCACCACCCTATGGGTCAGACCAGTCGTACTTCAGGCCGCGCCGGCCTCACTCGGCGAAGTTCTGCTCCACCTGCCGTGCCAGGTCCAGCGCCTCCAGGTCCGCCGGCACCAGGCCCTCGATGCTGTACACCTCATCGAAGGCAGTGGCGCCCTCCTCGGTCTCCATCACCGCGACCATGGCGTCGGCGATCTCCTGGCGCAGGTCCTCCGGCAACTCGCCGTTGAGGGCCACCCCGTCGTTCGGGATCTCGTCGGAGTAGGCGAACACCGTCACCTTCTGCCCGATCTCCGGGTCCTCCTCCACGAGGTTGTCGCGGGCGTCATCGAAACTCACGCCCACGGCGAAGTCCCCACGGGCCACGTTCAGGACCGAGTTCGGGTGCCCGCCGGCGAAGGCCACGTCCAGGGCCAGCGGGTCCAGCCCGGCCGCGTTCTCCAGCTGGGTGGCCGGGTAGAAGTACCCCGAGGCCGAACTGGCATCCACCATGGACAGCGGGGTGTCCTGTTCGATCAGGGCCAGCGCGTCCTCCCCGATGGGCCCCTCGCTCGCTTCGTCGGTGCCGTTGCAGAAGGTGTAGATCGAGCCGTCCTCCTGCTCCACCTCGACCACGTCGTCCAGGCAGTAGGTGTCGGGATCGTTGGTGAACCACTGCGTGTGATACGTCGGAGAGTCCCGGCGTACCGACTGCAGCACGACGTCGGCACCGGCGATGTCGGCCGCCTGCACCAGGGCGATCGGCCCGAACATGCCGATGTCGGCCTGCCCGGTCTGCATCGCGGTCACCAGTGCGGCGTAGTTGTCGGAGATGAACGTCTCCACATCGATGCCCAGTTCCGCACCGATCAGGTCGCCGAGGACGTCGGCGTCCTCTACCAGTTTGTCCACGTCCTGGGACGGCACCAGACCCAGCACCAGGGAGTCGGGGCGGTCCCCGCCCTCGTCCGCGCCGTTCTCGGCAGCACCGTTCTCGGCAGCGCCGTTCTCGGCTGCCCCGTCGTCACCCGAGTCCCCGTTGCCGCAGGCGCTCAACAGCAGGAGGGTGGCGGCTGCCATGGCAGCCCAGGTCGTGCGTCGCTTCATCGTTTCCCTTGTTTCACTCGTGGGTGGTTACCGGTCTCGCGTCATGCCTCGTCGCCCACGCGATCACACACAGAAACACGCTAGGTGATCGCATCGTGGACACGGAAGGCTTGGCATGTCTCAATTGGGTGAACTCTCGGTGTACGGGGCTTCGCGGTTCCAGGCCTGGGTGCCCGGACCCTCGACATGTGCGCCCCCGCCGGGCGACCCTCCCACGTCCGTGAGCACCTGCTGCAGCCACGACCGGATCCGGGGGTACAGCCCGGGGAACGTCCGCGCGGTCGCGGTCGCCGACCCGTGGCCCGCACCGTACCGGTCGATGTACATCCCGGCGGCCCCCAGGTCGAGGGCCGGTTCGATGTCGTTGCGCCACACATCGCCCACGCTGGCCACCTGCCCGGGTTCGCAGCGGTACTGGCGCATGATCCCGGTGAGGACCTCGGGCATCCGGGCGGGCTTGCCGGCGTCCGGGATCACGGCGTCGAGATGGTCGATCACCCGGTGGGCGCTCAGCCAGGTGTCCACCCCCACCAGGGGCGCGTTGGTGACGAGCACCACGGCAGCGCCCTGGGCGCGGACCTCGTCGAGGAACGCCGTCAGCCCGTCCGGCGGGTGGGTGGCGCGGTGGTCCAGGTCCTGCCGGGAGGCCAGGTAGGCCGCGGACAGCGACGCCTCGTCCAGGCCGTCCCCGACGAGGTGGACCACGGCCTGGTAGCCGTCCTCGACCCCGGGGAGGGCCGATTCGCCGGCGAGGAACTGCTCCACCGCGCGCCGGAAGCCGGCCCTGCATCCGTGCGGAAGGCGCGCGGCCACCTGCTCGGCGTAGGCCAGGATCGGCGCATCGCCCACGCACACGGTGCCATCGAAGTCCAGGACCAGCACCGCTGGGGTCAGGGTCCCGGTGGCACCCCCGCCGGAGGAACCG
This sequence comes from uncultured Ruaniaceae bacterium, assembly GCA_938004115.1. GTDB lineage: Bacteria > Actinomycetota > Actinomycetes > Actinomycetales > Beutenbergiaceae > CALKWS01. Next base: position 3,571 of record CALKWS010000178.1, on the reverse strand, counting down.
GCCCGTTCAGGCGTTGCCATCGAACAGGGAGGTGACCGACCCGTCGTCGAACACTTCGCGGATCGCCCGGGCCAGGAGCGGGGCGATGGACAGCACGGTGAGGTTGTCGAACCGCTGGTCCGGCGTGATCGGCAGGGTGTCGGTCACGACCACCTCCCGGGCACCGCACTCGGACAGGCGCTGCGCGGCCGGATCGGACAGCACCCCGTGGGTGGCCGCCACGATGACCGAGGAGGCCCCGGCGTTCTGCAGCACGGTGACCGCCTCGGCGATGGTGCCGCCGGTGTCGATCAGGTCGTCGACGAGCACGCAGTCGCGGCCCTCCACGTCCCCGACCACCCGGTTGGCTACCGCCTGGTTGGGCCGGCCGATGTCCCGGGTCTTGTGCACGAAGGCCAGCGGCCCGCCGCCGAGTTTGGCGGCCCAGTGTTCGGCCACCCGGATCCGCCCGGCGTCCGGGGAGACGACGGTGACGTTGGAGGTGTCCACCCGGCTGCGGACGTAATCGGTGAGGATCGGCATCGCCCACAGGTGGTCCACCGGCCCGTTGAAGAACCCCTGGGTCTGGGCGGCGTGCAGGTCCACGCTCATCAACCGGTCGGCGCCGGCGGTCTGGAACATGTCGGTGACCAGCCGGGCGGAGATCGGTTCACGACCACGGTGCTTCTTGTCCTGCCGCCCGTAGCCGTAGAACGGGATCACGGCGGTGATCTCCTTGGCCGAGGCGCGCTTGAGCGCATCGACCATGATCAGGTGCTCCATGATCCACTGGTTGATCGGCGATGTGTGGGACTGCAGCACGAAGACGTCGGCACCGCGCACGCTCTCGGCGAAGCGGATGTAGATCTCCCCGTTGGCGAAGTCGTAGGCGGTGGTGGGCACCAGTTCGATCCCCAACTCCGCGGCGACATCGGCGGCGAGCGCCGGGTGGGCGCGGCCGGAGACCACGACAAGCCGCTTCTCCCCGTAGCTCGTGATTCCTGTCATCGCTCCTCACCCTGTCGATCGACGTGCTGGTCGTGTTCACGTTCACGGTCTGCTGCGCGGTTCCGTTCGCCGCGGGCCTGGACGGACAGGCCCGCCCCCTGCCCCTCGCCGTCGGCCGCCTCCTGGGCCGCCTCGGCGGCCCGGGCCGCCGCTGTTCCCGGTCTACGGCTGAGCACCCAGTTCTCGATGTTGCGCTGCGGCCCCCCGGACACACCGAGCGCACCGGGTGGCACATCGCGCCGCACCACCGTCCCGGCGCCGGTGTAGGCGCCGTCCCCGATGGTGACCGGCGCCACGAACATGTTGTCCGCGCCGGTGCGGGCGTGGTCGCCGATGGTGGTGCGCATCTTGTTCACACCGTCGTAGTTGACCGTGACCGAGGCGGCGCCGATGTTCGTCTCCCGGCCGATGGTGGCATCGCCGATGTAGGACAGGTGCGGCACCTTCGATCCCGGCCCGATCCGGGCGTTCTTGGTCTCCACGAACGCTCCGATCTTGCCGCGCTCGCCCAACGCGCTGCCCGGCCTCAGGTAGGCGAACGGGCCCACGGTGGCCCCGGCGTCGATCTGGGCCTCCTCCGCATGGGACCGGACCACGGTGGCGCCCTGGCCCACTTGCACGTCCCGCAGGGTGGTGTCCGGGCCGATCGTCGCGCCGCTGAGGATGTGGCTGTGCCCGTGCAGGTGGGTGCCGGGCAGCAGGGTCACGTCGGGTTCCAGCTCGACATGCACGTCCACCCAGGTGGTAGCCGGGTCCACCACGCTCACCCCGGCGCGCATCCACCGGCGCAGGATGCGGGCGTTGAGCTCGGCGCCGAGCGTGGCCAGTTGCACCCGGTCGTTGATCCCCTCGACCTGGATCGCGTCGTCGGTGACCACCGCCCCGACCCGGTGCCCGCCCTGCCGGGCGTGGGCGAGGACGTCGGTCAGATACACCTCGCCCTGCTGGTTGCTCGATCCGATGGCGTCCAGCCCGCTGCGCAGCACCGCCGCGTCGAAGGCGAACACCCCGGAGTTGATCTCGGTGATCCCACGCTGGCCCTCGGTGGCGTCGGCGTGCTCCACGATCTGGCTGACGGTGCCGTCGTCGTCGCGCACGATCCGCCCGTAGCCGCTGGGGTCCGGTACGTGGGTGCTCAGCACCGTCACCGCGTTGCCCTGCGCATGGTGGGTGTCGATCACCTCCTGCACGGTGTCGGCCTGCAGCAGCGGCACGTCGCCCAGGAGCACGACGACGGTGCCCTGCACGGTCACGTCGTCGGCACGCGGCGGGTGGTCACGTGCGTCGTGGTCGCCCAGCGACCGGCCCTGGGCAGCCAGGTCCAGGGTGTGCAGCGCGCACTGGACGGCCCGGCCGGTGCCCGGGATCTCGTCCTGGTCGGCGATGAGCACGTCGGGGTCCAGGGTGGTGGCGTGTTCGGCGACCTGATCGCGCTGGTGGCGCACCACGGTGACCAGGTGGTCGGGGTCCAGGTCCCGTGCGGTGGCCAGCACGTGGCCCAGCAGGGACAGTCCCCCGATGGGGTGCAGCACTTTGGCCGTGGCCGAACGCATACGGGTGCCCTGGCCGGCGGCAAGGATGATGACGGCAGCGGGGGCGTGTCTGCTCACGCGCCCACTGTACTGCCCCGATCGGACCGCGCTGCGCCGGGCGTCACCCTCGTCCGGTGCTCCGCCCCCAGGATTCGAACCTGGACCACACGGCACCAAAGGCCGGCGTGCTGCCGTTACACCAGGGCGGAAGGAGTGGCACCGGCCCGGTTCATCCGTGCTCACCGGGCTCCTGCCAGAGCGACAGAACCCTACTGTAGTGTCTCTGAGCGCCCGTTGTTCCGCCCAGGTTACCCACGTCACGTCAGGGGGTGCGGTGTGACCCAGCCATCCCGCCGACCGGTCCGCGCCCGGATGACCGGCCGGCAACGCCGCGAGCAACTGCTGGATGTGGCCAGGGCGCTGTTCGCGGAGAAGGGGTTCGATTCCACCTCGGTGGAGGAGATCGCCGCCCGCGCCCAGGTGTCCAAGCCGGTGGTGTACGAACACTTCGGCGGCAAGGAGGGCATCTACGCGGTCATCGTGGACCGGGAGGTGCAGACGCTGCTGGCTGCGCTCACCGGCACCCTCGAGCGAGGCGGGCACCCCAAGGTGACGGTGCAGGCCACCGCGATGGCGCTGCTGGACTACATCGAGACCAACACCGACGGTTTCCGGATCCTGGTGCGCGACTCCCCCGTCGCCCAGGCCACGGGTACCTTCTCCTCTCTGATCGGTGATGTGGCCACCCAGGTGGAGCACATCCTCGGGGCGACGTTCGAACGCCAGGGCCTGGACCCGCAGACGGCCCCGATCTACGCCCAGATGCTGGTGGGCATGATCGCGCTGACCGGGCAGTGGTGGCTGGAGGCACGCAGCCCGGACAAGGCGGTGGTGGCCGCTCACCTGGTGAACCTGGCGTGGAACGGCCTGCGCGGGCTGGAACGCGACCCGACCCTCACGCCCGCGGCGTTGCGGGTGAGCGCGGAGCGCTGGGCCCGGGGCGCGCACGGCCCGGCCGGCGACGTCACCGGGAACAACGAGCGCGATGCCGG